>JAZQNI010000010.1:0-29065 GCA_045627265.1 Candidatus Cryptobacteroides sp. | reverse complement strand
CGGTGAGAGTATTCCTGACCTTCAACTCGATTTTCGGCAATTTCCTCGGGATGTTCATTCCGCTGCTGATCATCGGCCTCATAGCGCCGGCGATCGCAGACCTTGGCAAAGGTGCGGGAAAGCTCCTGCTTATCACAGTGGCCATTGCATATTGCTCCACCGTACTTGCCGGGTTCTTTTCATACTTCACCTGCAAGCTGACATACCCGTCACTTCTGGGAAGTTCGATCAAGGCGCTCGGAGACACAGACATGTCCAACAGCCTCAGCCCGTACTTCACGATTTCCATGCCTCCATTCATCAGCGTCACGACCGCGCTCGTGACGGCGTTCCTTCTTGGCCTCGGCATGGCATCGACCAAGGGCCGCACGCTGAACGACGCGATGCACGATTTCAGGGAGGTGGTCGAGAAGGTGATCGCCAATTTCATCATCCCTCTGCTGCCGATATTCATCTTCGGCATTTTCCTGCAGATCGGTGCTGAAGGCCATGTGGGAGCAGTCCTTGGGACATTCGCCAAGATAATCATAATCATCATCGCGATGCATGTCACGGTGCTCGTGATCCAGTTCATCATTGCCGGCGCAGTCTCCGGCAAGAATCCGTTCCGCGCTCTCGGCACCATGCTGCCGGCATATTTCACGGCTCTGGGCACACAGTCGTCGGCAGCGACCATTCCGGTAACGCTGGAGCAGACAAAGAAAAACGGGGTGAAGGAGCAGGTCGCAGGTTTCGTTGTGCCGCTGTGCGCCACCATCCATATGCCTTGCAGCATCCTCAAGATAACGGCATGCGCCTATGCGATATGCCTGGGAATGGGGCTGCCGGCCGATGGAGGCACGTTCGCAGGTTTCATCCTGATGCTGGCGATCACCATGGTCGCGGCCCCCGGAGTTCCCGGAGGCGCCATCATGGCTTCGCTGGGGCTCCTTTCGTCCATGCTCGGCTTCGACGCTGACATGCAGGGACTGATGATCGCACTCTACATCGCGCTTGACAGTTTCGGCACAGCCGGCAACGTGACAGGAGATGGAGCCATCGCGCTCATAATGGACAAGATTTCAGACAAAACGAAAATCGATGAAACAAGAAGATAGAATCAAAGAAGCGTTGAAGATCGCCAGAGACACCAAGGTGTTCGAAATGGGCGAAGGATACATATCCAAGATACCCGACGTTTTCAGACAGCAGTTTCCAGGAAGGACGGCAATCGTCATAGCCGACCCTAGCAGCTGGGAAGTGGCCGGATGCCAGGTCTATGACCTGATGCAGCAGACAGAGATAGATACAGGACTGTTCGTGATCCCGGACCGCGAATTCCATGCTGAATGGAAATACGTGGAGATGGTCGAAGCAGCCGTCAAGGCCAGCGGAGCTGTCGCCATCGCAGTCGGCTCAGGTGTCATCAACGACCTATGCAAGCTGTCGGCCAGCCATCTCGGACAGTCATACCTGTGCGTCCCGACGGCCGCATCCGTGGATGGTTATTCTTCATTCGGGGCATCAATATCATATCTCGGAGTAAAGCAGACATTCGATTGCCCTGCGCCGGTCGCGATCGTGGCCGACGTGAGCATCATCGCCGCCGCACCGAAGCACATGACCGCCGCCGGATATGCAGACCTGGCCGCCAAAATTCCATGCGGAGCCGAGTGGATGATCGCAGACCTCTTCGGCACCGAGCCGATCATTCCTGAAGCATGGCATGTGCTCCAGGATGTGCTGGACGAGATGCTTTCCGACCCGGAAGGAGTCGCGGAAGGCAAGCCGTCCGCTATCGCAGCGCTTTTCGAAGGCCTGACGCTCAGCGGTTTCGCCATGCAGGCGGCGCGCTCGAGCCGGCCGGCTTCGTGCACCGACCATCTGTTCAGCCACTACCTCGACATGACCCACCACACGTTCAACGGCAAGCTCCAGTCGCACGGTTTCCAGGTTGCGATCGGCACTCTGACCATGTGCGCATTCTTCGACGAATTCTGCAAGATGGACCTCAGCGGGCTCGACGTGGAGGCATGCGTGGCCGCATGGCCGACTTTGGAGCAGGAGCAGCAGAGAGCACGTGACCTGTTCGCAGACTTCGTGGATCCGGAGCTAGGATTCAACGTCATCAACCAGAAATACCAGGGACCGGACGAGGTTCGCGAAGAACTGACCAGGATCAAGGAGCAATGGCCTGAGCTCCGGGACAAATACCGCGCCCAGGTGTACAGCTTCGAGAAGATGCAGAAACTCTTCCGCATCGTCGGAGCGCCGGCCGATCCTGCAGACATCGGGGTTACGAGGGATAAGCTCAAAGCCATGGTGCCCGTAACCCAGCTGATGAGATGGAGAATCAACCTTCTCGACCTCGCCAAGCGCGCATGCATCTTCGACACTCTCGTGGAAAGGGTGTTCGGAGCCGGAGGGGCATGGGAGATCACCAAGAACTGATATGAACTAACAATAATCAAACTTTTTTTTACAAAATGGAAGAAAAAACTATCCTTCAGTCTTATGAAGTCGCCAAGGAGCGTTATGCAGCCCTCGGCATCGATACCGACAAGGTTCTTGAGCAGATGCAGAATTTCCACCTGTCGATGCATTGCTGGCAAGCGGACGACGTAGCTGGATTCGAGAGCACGGGAGACCTCACCGGAGGTATCCAGGCTACCGGCAACTATCCGGGCAAGGCCCGCAACATCGATGAGCTCAGAGCCGACATCCTCAAGGCCAAGAGCCTCATCCCTGGCACACACCGTCTCAACCTCCATGAGATCTACGGCGATTTCCAGGGCAAGTTCGTCGACCGCGACCAGGTAGAGCCTGCTCATTTCCAGAGCTGGATCGACTGGGGCAAGGAGAACGACACCAAGCTCGATTTCAACTCCACTTCATTCTCCCATCCGAAGAGCGGCAACCTTTCGCTTTCGAATCCGGACAAGGAGATCCGCGAATTCTGGATCGAGCACACAAAGCGCTGCCGTGCTATCGCGGAGGCTATGGGAAAGGCACAGGGCGACCCTTGTATCATGAACCTCTGGGTGCATGACGGATGCAAGGACCAGTCTGTCAACCACTATCTCTACAGATCTCTCCTCAAGGAGTCTCTCGATGATATCTTCAAGCAGAAATACGACAACATGAAGGACTGTATCGAGGGCAAGGTATTCGGTATCGGTCTCGAGAGCTTCACTGTCGGATCACACGATTTCTACACAGCCTACGCTGCTGCCAACGGCAAGATTCCTACAATCGACACAGGTCACTATCATCCTACCGAGAGCCCTGCTGACAAGGTTTCAGCCCTGTTGAATTTCGTTCCTGAGCTCATGCTGCATGTCAGCCGTCCTGTCCGTTGGGATTCAGACCACGTCACCATCATGGACGACCAAACTCTCGAGCTCTTCAGCGAGATCGTTCGTGCCGGCGCTCTTGACAGGGTCCACTATGGTCTTGACTACTTCGACGGAGCAATCAACAGGATCGGTGCATACGTTGTCGGTTCACGTGCTGCCCAGAAGTGCATGCTCAGAGCTCTTCTCGAGCCGAAGGACCTCATTTCCAAGTACGAAATCGAGGAGAAGTCATTCCAGGTTCTCGCCCTCCTCGAAGAGGCGAAGGTCATGCCTTGGAATGCAGTCTGGGACATGTTCTGCCTCAAGAACAACGTTCCTGTCGGCGACGGTTTCATCGCCGAGATCGAAAAATACGAGAAGGACGTCCTCTCCAAGAGATAGTCCATCCTTCACACTGTCACATCAAGAGGATGACCCCGAAAGGTCATCCTCTTTTCATATCGTCCTGAATCCTTTTTGCTGTTTGTCGGCGTGCCAAGCGGATGGCATACCTGTTCCAGAAGACTTCGCTGCGCTCATCCCTCCCGCATCGCTGCGCTTGCGGGCCCCTCCCATTCATGTGGCCATGGGCGGCCACAGTCTATGGAACAGGTATGCCATCCGCTTTTTGCCGACAGTGACCATAGCATCTTTTCAGAGTAATGAAGATGGATGATACAATGAAAATTAGTTGTGATTAAATGGAAATTTTAGTATTTTTGCGGACTATCTTAGGATAGAAGTATAGTTTGATAATATTATAAAGTAACAAATAACATTATGGCAACAGCACAAAACGACAAGGATGCTCTCAGACAGGAGAAAATCGAGAACACCGTATCAAAGACCGAACAGTTCTACAACGAGAACAAAAAGACCATCTTGGGATGCCTCATCGCCATCATCGTGATCGCTCTCGGCATCTGGGCTTACAACCAGTTCTATCTCAAGCCGAAGACCGCTGAAGCTCAGGAGCAGATGTTCCCTGCAGAGGCCGCATTCCGCGGAGGCGAATTCGAGAAGGCTCTCAACGGCGACGGCAACGCTCTCGGTTTCGCACAGGTCATCGAAGACTACGGCAAGAAGGCCGGCAAGGCTGCCTGCTTCTATGCTGGTGTCTGCGCACTGCAGATGAACGACTACGAGCAGGCTCTCAAATACCTCAAGCAGTACAACGGCAAGGACGAGATCCTCGCAGCACGCGCCCAGGCATGCATCGGTGACGCATACGTAGGACTCGAGAAGCTCAACGAGGCTGAAGCAGCTTTCGAGAAGGCAGCATCCATGGCCGACAACGTATTCGCCGCAGAATACCTCCTCAAGGCAGCTGCAGTCTGCGAAGAGCTCGGCAACAGCGACAAGGCCCTCAAGCTTTATGAGAACATCAAAGAGAACTATCCTCAGTCAATTGAAGGATACGATATCGAGAAATACATCAACAGAATCAAAATCGCTGAATAATCATGGGAAGAGCATTTGAATTCCGCAAGGAGAGAAAAATGAAAAGATGGGGCCACATGGCCCGTGTATTCACCAAACTGGGTAAGGAAATCACCATCGCCGTCAAGAACGGAGGTCCTGATGTCACCGGCAACCCACGTCTCCGCGCACTTCTTGCTGAAGCCCGTTCAGAACAGATGCCTAAGGAAAACATCGAGAGAGCCATCAAGAAGGCGACTGACAAGACTCTCGGTGAATTCAAGGAGATCGTTTACGAAGGATACGGCCCTCACGGCATCGCTTATCTCGTAGAGACAGCGACCGACAACAACACCCGTACGGTAGCCAACGTCCGCAGTTATTTCACCAAGTGCGGCGGCGCTCTCGGTACCAGCGGCTCTGTTAGCTTCATGTTCGACCACAAGTGCGTGTTCCGCATCAAGGAAGCTGAAGGCATGGACATCGAAGAGCTCGAGCTCGAGATGATCGACTACGGCGTAGAGGAACTCTTCGAGGAAGTCGAGGTCGACGAAGATGACAACGAGACAAAGAACATCGTCATCTACGGCGCATACGAGGCATACGGAGCCATCCAGAAATACATCGAGGAGAACAACTTCGAGATGATATCCGGAGGTTTCGAGCGCATTCCTAACGTGGATCTCAAGGAAGTCACACCGGAGCAGAGGGTTACCCTCAACAAGCTTACCGACCTTCTCGAGGAAGACGAAGACGTCACCCACGTCTACTCTACGATGAAACCGGAAGAAGACGAATAGGATCTTATGGTTCAGCCAAGATAGACAGCCCTCCCCGCATCAGTTTGCAGGGAGGGTTATTTATTTGATATAATCGCAATAAAGAGTATCTTTGTAAGTTGTAATATTTATCAGGCAATATCCATGAGTTTACAGACCGATAAAATCCAGGAATTGGTGGAAAGGCGCCAGTCGGCAGCCCAGGGTGGCGGCCAGAAACGCATCGACGCCCAGCACCAGAAAGGCAAACTGACCGCCAGGGAAAGGCTTGCGCTTCTCCTGGACGAAGGCAGCTTTGAAGAGTTCGACATGTTTGTCCAGCACCGTTGCACCAATTTCGGGATGGACAAGACACATTTCGACGGCGACGGCGTGATTACCGGCCAGGGCACCATAGACGGCAGGACGGTATATGTCTTCGCACAGGATTTCACGGTGAACGGAGGTTCACTGTCGAAGACCATGTCTGAAAAAATATGCAAAGTGATGGATCTCGCGGTACGCAACGGCGCACCGTTCATCGGTCTCAATGATTCCGGCGGAGCCAGGATCCAGGAGGGCATCGACGCACTAGCCGGATATGGTGAGATATTCGAAAGGAACATACTCGCATCCGGAGTCATCCCGCAGATCAGCGGAATATTCGGCCCATGCGCAGGAGGAGCGGTCTACTCCCCTGCCCTCACCGACTTCACGCTCATGGTCCGCGACACGTCTTACATGTTCCTCACAGGACCTGGAGTCGTGAAGCAGGTCACAGGTGAGACTGTCAACCAGGAAGAGCTCGGCGGTGCCGCAGTCCATTCGACCAAGAGCGGAGTCGCACATTTCGCCGCAGACAGCGAAGAGGAAGGCATCCGAACCATCCGCAGGCTGCTCGGTTTCATCCCTCAGAACAACATGGAGTCCGCACCGTTCAAGCCGACAGACGACCCGGCGGCGAGAGTCGACGACATGCTCAACGATATCATCCCTGACAGCCCGAACAAGGCGTATGACATGTACGGAGTGATCGGCAGCATAGTCGATGACGGCGACTTCTTCGAAGTACACAAGAATTTCGCAAAGAACATCATAGTCGGATTCGCCCACATGGGCGGAAGGAGTGTCGGCATCGTTGCAAACCAGCCGAAAGTGCTGGCCGGTGTGCTGGACATCAACGCATCCCGCAAGGCGGCCCGTTTCGTCCGTTTCTGCGACGCCTTCAACATTCCGATCCTGACCCTCGTCGACGTACCTGGATTCCTCTGCGGAACGCAGCAGGAGTACGGTGCGATCATCACCAACGGTGCCAAGCTCCTCTACGCATACGGCGAGGCCACCGTACCGAAGGTCACGGTCACACTCCGCAAGAGCTATGGCGGTGCTCACATCGTGATGAGCTGCAAACAGCTCAGGGGCGATATCAACTACGCATGGCCGACAGCCAACATCGCTGTCATGGGAGCTGAAGGCGCGGTCGACGTACTCTACGGCAAGGAGATCAAGGCAGAAGCCGATCCAGCCAGACAGGCAGCCATACGCGAGAGCAGATGCCAGGAATACAACGACCTCTTCTGCAACCCATACCAGGCGGCGCAGAAGGGCTACATCGAGGACATCATAGAGCCAAGGAACACCAGATTCCGCGTGATCAGGGCATTCGAGGCTATCGCAGGAAAGAGGCAGGAAATGCCGGCAAGAAAACACGACAATCTTCCACTGTAAGACATGAAAGAGATACTCACACTGCTGGAAATGACGCCGAAGGCCGCAAGTCTCGCACAAAGCGACCCTCACGGCTGGACTTTGACCTTGATCAGCGTGGGCGTCGTATTCTCCGCACTCATCATACTCTTCATCATCTACAACCTCACCGGGAAATTCTTTTCCGGTGAATTGAGGCTGCCAAGCTTCAAGCGCAAGGCAGCAAAGGCCGGCAAGGCCGATGACGAAATCGCGGCCGCAATCGCGATGGCACTCGCCGCTGAAGCTTCGGACGACTCCGCAGCAGCCGTGGCGCTGGCGCTGCACCTGTACCTCGGCGAGGCGGTCCACGATATTGAAAGTTACAAGATCACGATTCATAGGAGTGATTCCGCCTGGAATGACAAATCATTGACAATGAGGAGGATGCCGGAAATCAAGAGAATCACTGAACGATAGAAAACCTACAACAGGAACATGAAAGAATACAAATTCAAGATCAACGGCAACGAATACAACGTTGCAATAGATGGGATAAAGGACAACGTCGCTGACGTGACTGTTAACGGCATTGCATACAAGGTTGACATAGAGTCCAAGCCGGCCGGCATACAGACAAGCGCCCCGGTTGCACAGCCGGCTGCCGCTCAGCCGGCCGGACCGGTTGCCGCCAAGGCCGAAGCATCGGCCCCGGCTTCCGGCAAGACCATAGCCTCCCCTCTTCCAGGCGTGATCATCGACATCTGCGTCAAGGAAGGACAGTCAGTCAAGGCTGGTCAGAAGGTCGCCGTGCTCGAGGCTATGAAGATGGAGAACGACATATTGGCCGAATTTGACGGCACTGTGACAGCAATCCACGTCAGCAAGGGCGAATCGATTCTCGAAGGAGCAAAGATAGTCACCATAGGATAGCATGGAGCAAGTTATCGACAGTCTCGCCCAGTTCTGGCAGTTCACCGGTTTCGCCAACGCTACATGGCAGCACCTGGTGATGATCCTGATCGGCATCACGTTCATCACCCTCGGCATTGTCAAGAAATGGGAGCCGCTGCTTCTCGTTCCGATCGGATTCGGAATGATAGTCGGCAACATCCCGGTCTTCCCGGGGCTCCAGGTCAGCATCTATGAGCAGGGGTCGGTGCTCAACATCCTCTACCAGGGAGTGCGTCAAGGCTGGTATCCCCCATTGATATTCCTGGGCATCGGCGCAATGACGGATTTCTCCGCGCTCATATCCCAGCCACGCCTCATACTCATCGGTGCAGCGGCACAGATGGGCATTTTCGGAGCATATCTCCTCGCTCTGGTACTCGGATTCACACCGAACGAGGCCGGAGCTATCGGCATCATCGGAGGTGCGGACGGACCGACCGCCATATTCCTCAGCTCAAGGCTCGCTCCTGAACTCATGGGCGCGATAGCCGTGTCGGCATATTCATACATGGCCCTCGTTCCTGTAATCCAGAAGCCTATCATGCTCCTGCTCACTACTGAGAAAGAGCGCAAGATCAGGATGGCCAAGCCACGCGAAGTCGGCCAGAAAGAAAAGATCATATTCCCTGTCGTCGGATTCATCTGCACGGCGTTCATCGTCCCGTCCGGCCTTCCGCTGCTCGGAATGCTGTTCTTCGGCAACCTGCTCAAGGAAAGCGGAGTGACCCGCAGACTGGCCGAAACCGCACGCGGACCGCTCATCGATGTCGTCACGACCTTGATCGGACTGACCGTCGGAGCATCGACACAGGCGGATGTATTCATCAGCGCACGCTCCATCAAGATTTTCGGACTCGGACTGCTCTCGTTCGTCATTGCGACAGCATGCGGAGTGCTGTTCGTCAAGTTCATGAACCTCTTCTGCAAGGAAGGGAGGAAGATCAACCCGCTCATCGGAAACGCCGGAGTATCGGCAGTGCCGGACAGCGCCAGGGTTTCTGAAGTCGTCGGACTCGAGGCTGACCCGGGCAACCATCTGCTGATGCACGCGATGGCGCCGAATGTCGCGGGAGTGATCGGAAGCGCAGTGGCGGCCGGTATCCTGCTGGGATTTTTAGGATAGATTATTTTTTAAAAACTAAGATATTTTAGTATGCAGAACAAATTGCAAGAACTGACCGACAAGCTCTACGCGGAGGGTTTGTCAAAAGGAAAAGAAGAAGGGGCCAGGATTCTCGATGAGGCCCGCAAGAACGCAGACGCGATGATCGAGCAGGCGAAGCAGAAAGCTGCCGCAATACTCGAAAAGGCTGCCAAGGATGCCGAGGACCTCAAGGCTAAGGTCAACAGCGACATCAACATGGCATCATCACAGGCGCTCCAGGCAACCAAGAAGGACATCGAAAATGCAGTCATCACCAAACTTTCTGACGAGAAGGTTTCCGAGGCTCTCAAAGATGGCGACTTCCTCAAGAAGATCATCCTCGCAGTAGCCGAGAAATTCAACACCGAAGAGTCTTCAGACCTCAGCATCGTGCTTCCAGAGTCACTCAAGTCATCAGTCGAGCCGTTCATCCAGGGCGAACTCGCCAAGGCTCTCGGCAAGAACGTGGAGGCAAGCTTCACCAAGAAGATCGCCGGTGGCTTCAACATCGGCCCTAAGGACGGCGGATATTTCATCAGCCTCAGCGACGAGACCTTCAAGTCCCTCATCAGCGAATATCTCAGACCTGTCACAAGGAAATTCCTCTTCGGCGAGTAATGGACAATTACGTATATATAGTCAGCAGCCTTCCTGTGCTCTCACAGGACTGGAAAGCGGAAGATGGCTGGCAGGCGGAAGAGATTGTCTCCGAAATCAAGGGACAGCTTTCAGGCCGCGACAACAAAGTCGTGGACAAGCTTCTTGACGGATTCAAGGATGACAAGCTCAATGCGGACTTCTACAAGGACGCGGCCGCATACGACCAGAAGTTCATCAGAGATTACTTCAGCTTCGACCTGGATGTCAGGAATGCCAAGGTTAGATATCTCAACCAGGCACTGGGACGTCCGGCGGACATGGATGTCATCACGCTTGCAGAAGACGAGGAGAGGGATTTCGAAGAGGCTGACAAGCTCGATGCCATTCTCCACGGCGACGACATTCTCCGCAGGGAAAAAGGTCTCGACGACCTCATGTGGGAGAAGATCGACGCACTGACGATGTTCCACTATTTCGACCTGGACATCATACTCGGATTCATCTCCAAGCTCCACATCATCGACAGGTGGATGAAACTTGACGAGAAGACGGGACGCGAGATGTTCAGCAAGCTGGTAGACGAAGTGCGGGCCACTTTCAAAGGGGTGGAAATGAACAATTAACATAGCAAATCAACAAAAATCAGAATATGAAAAGTACAGGAAAGGTAATCGGAATTGTTTCCAACCTTGTGACAGTGCAGACATTCGGTCCGGTTTCGGAGAATGAGCTGTGCTACATCACATTAGGAGACACCAGACTGCTTGCCGAGGTCATCAAGGTCAACGGTGACAAGGCATCTGTCCAGGTGTTTGAAAGCACCCGAGGTCTGAAAAACGGAGATGCCGTCGAATTCGAAGGAAAGATGCTCGAGGCCACTCTCGGCCCGGGTCTGCTTTCCAGCGTGTACGATGGTCTTCAGAACGACCTGACCACGATGGACGGAGTATTCCTCAAAAGAGGAGAATACACCGATCCGCTCAACCACGAGACACTTTGGGAATTCACCCCGGAAGCCAAGCCGGGTGACAAGGTTGTCGCAGCCGACTGGCTCGGAGAGGTCAAGGAAGGCTGGCTGCCTCACAAGATCATGGTTCCGTTCGCGTTCAAGGGCGAATATACGGTCAAGAGCATAGTCGCGGCCGGCAGCTACAACATCGACCAGACGATCGCAGTCCTCACCGCAGAAGACGGAGAGGACGTGAATGTCACCATGTGCCAGAAATGGCCGGTCAAGATCGCCATCAAGGGATACAAGGAGAAGCCACGTCCACAGAAGATCATGGAGACGGGCGTACGTGTCATCGACACATTCGACCCTATCGCAGAAGGCGGCACAGGCTTCATCCCTGGTCCGTTCGGATGCGGAAAGACCGTGCTCCAGCACGCTATCGCCAAGCAGGGCGAGGCCGACGTCATCGTAATGGCAGCCTGCGGAGAGCGTGCAAACGAGGTTGTGGAAATCTTCACCGAATTCCCTGAGCTCATCGACGCACACACCGGACGCCACCTGATGGAGCGTACGACCATCATCTGCAACACCTCCAACATGCCTGTAGCGGCCCGTGAGGCATCCGTCTACACCGCAATGACCATCTGCGAGTACTACCGCGCGATGGGTCTGAGGTGTCTCCTCCTCGCAGACTCCACATCACGTTGGGCACAGGCTCTCCGTGAGATGTCCAACCGTATGGAAGAGCTCCCTGGAGCGGATGCGTTCCCTGTCGACCTTTCTGCCATCATCTCCAACTTCTACGCACGTGCCGGAATGGTCATCCTCAACAACGGCAAGACCGGAGCAGTCACCTTCATCGGTACCGTATCACCTGCCGGAGGTAACCTCAAGGAGCCTGTGACCGAGTCGACCAAAAAAGCTGCACGCTGCTTCTACGCACTCGAGCAGAACCGCGCCGACCAGAAGCGCTACCCTGCCGTCAACCCTATCGACTCATATTCCAAATACCTCGAGTATCCTGAGATCCAGGAGTATCTCAACGCCAATGTTGAGGAAGGCTGGGTCGAGAAGGTCGGCGAAGCCAAGAACATCGTCCGCAGAGGCAAGGAAGCCAACGACCAGATCAACATCCTCGGTGATGACGGCGTTCCTATGAGCTACCACGAGAAGTTCTGGAAGTCTGAGCTCATCGACTTCGTCATCCTCCAGCAGGATGCATTCGACGCCATCGACTCCATCACTTCCATGGAAAGGCAGAAGTACATGCTCAACCTCGTGCTCGGCATCTGCAACACGGATTTCCACTTCGATGACTATGAGAAGTGCCGCGACTATTTCAAGAACATGATCAACCTTCTCAGACAGATGAACTACTCCGAATTCCAGAACGAGAAGTTCAACGCATACAAGGAAGAGCTCACCCAAATGATTCAGCAAAATGTCAACTAAAGCATACCAGAGAATATACACACAGCTGGACGCCATCACCAAGGCCACCGTATCTCTCAAGGCCAAGGGCGTGTCCAACGATGAGCTTGCCGTAGTGAACGGCAAACTGGCTCAGGTCGTAAAGACCAAGGGCGACATGATCACACTCCAGGTGTTCGCAGGTACCGAAGGCATCCCTACAAATGCTGAAGTTTCCTTCATGGGCAATCCTCCGACCCTCAAGGTAAGCGAAAACCTTTCAGGACGTTTCTTCAACGCTTACGGAAAGCCGATCGACGGAGGCCCTGAGGTCGAAGGCGAAGAAAGGCAGGTGGGCGGACCTTCCGTCAACCCATACAAGCGCCGCCAGCCATCAGAGCTCATCCCTACCGGTATCGCCGGCATCGACCTCAACAACACCCTCGTGTCAGGACAGAAGATTCCGTTCTTCGCCGACCCTGACCAGCCGTACAACCAGGTTATGGCCGACGTAGCCCTCAGAGCGGACGTAGACAAGATCATCCTCGGCGGCATGGGTCTTTCCAACGACGACTACCTCTTCTACAAGAACAAGTTCGAAGGAGCAGGTGCTCTTGACAAGATCGTTTCCTTCGTGAACACGACTGAAGAGCCTCCTGTAGAGCGTCTGCTTATCCCTGACATGGCACTCGCAGCCGCAGAGTACTTCGCTGTGGACAAGAACGAGAAGGTGCTCGTGCTCCTCACCGACATGACCCTCTACGCAGATGCCCTGTCAATCGTGTCCAACCGTATGGACCAGATCCCTTCCAAGGACTCTATGCCGGGTTCTCTCTATTCAGACCTCGCAAAGATATACGAGAAGGCCGTGCAGCTGCCTGACGGAGGTTCCATCACCATCATCGCCGTGACTACCCTCAACGACGGAGATATCACCCACGCCATCCCGGACAACACGGGATACATCACAGAGGGACAGCTCTTCCTCCGCGCAGATACTGATACAGGCAAGGTAATCGTGGATCCATTCCGCTCCCTCAGCCGACTCAAGCAGCTCGTGCAGGGCAAGAAGACCCGTGATGACCACAGCCAGGTAATGAACGCATCCGTACGTCTCTACGCTGACGCGCAGAACGCGAAGACCAAGCTCGAGAACGGATTCGACCTCTCCGACTATGACCTCCGCTGCCTCGACTACGCCAAGGAATACGCAAGCAGGCTCCTCAGCATCGATGTCAACATCACCATCACCGAGATGCTCGACACCGCATGGGAGCTCTTCGCCAAGTATTTCTCCAAGGCGGAGACAGGTATCAAACAGGTATTCATCGACAAGTACTGGCCGTCAAAATAATATTTTATGGCTATCAAGTTTCAATACAACAAGACCTCTCTGACCAATCTTGGCAAGCAGCTCAAGATACGCAAGAATGCGCTCCCGACGTTGAAGAACAAGGAGTCCGCGCTGCGCGTGAGCGTGATCAACGCCAAGGCTGAATCAGAGGCATTGCTGGCGGAACTGAAGGCCTCCATGGAAAGGTACGACTATCTTGCCGCACTCTGGAACGAATTCCAACCCAACCTCATCAAGATCACCGATGTGGACATGGAAATCGTCAAGATTGCGGGTATCAAGACGCCGAGCCTCAAGGAAATCCACTACGAACTCCAGCCGTTCAACTCATTCGCCAGCCCGGCATGGTACGCGGACGGAGTACGTATCCTCAAGGAGCTGACCAGACTCGGAATCGAGTCCGAGATCTGCGAGTACAAGCGCAAGATACTTGATTATCAGCGCAAGAAGACTACGCAGAAGGTCAACCTCTACGAGAAAGTCCAGATTCCGGGATACCAGGAAGCCATCAGGAAGATCAAGCGGTACATGGAAGATGAGGAGAATCTCTCCAAGGCATCTTCCAAGATCGTGAAGACACGCCACGCACAAGAAGAAGAGGAGGAGAACGTATGATAAACAAAATGACAAGATATGACTTCCTGCTTTTGAGCGAGGACTGCGACGCATTCCTCGCAGGGTTGCAGGATCTCGGCATAGTGGATATCACACGCTCTGAGAAACCAGTCGATGAGACATCATCGGCTATGTTCGCCAAGGTCGAGGAGATGAAGAAACGCATCTCCTGGCTTTCGGCCAAGGACTGGTCCAAGGACGAGCAATACTCCGGCATCCAGGCGGAGCTCGCATCCGCAGCCGCGGAAAGGGCAGAAAGAGCACCTTGGGGCAGGTTTGACAAAGACACCATCAAAGCTCTCGAAGAAAGCGGCCACAAAGTCCGCTTCTACTCAGTGGCCAAGAAGAAGTTCGACCCGGCATGGGCAGAACTGCAGCCGCTCGAAATCATCAGCGACAACGGCACCACAGTGTGGTTCGTGACGGTCGGAGATGTCGAGAGCTACGAATTCCCTATTGCAGAATGCAAGACCCCTGAAGCAAGTTTCGAGGAGACAGATGCACGCATCGCCACTCTCGACACCCAGCTCAAGGAACGAGCGGAAGCATTGGAAGCAGAAGCGCTCAAGGTCGACAGTCTCTCTGCTGACCAGGCCAAAGCTGTCGCCGACCTCGACCTGTACCTCGCCGGAGCCAGCAAGACCGTCGCGGCAGAAGAGTACGTGACCGTATTCACCGGATTCGCTCCTGCAGAAGAGGACTCCCGCCTCAAGGACGCGTTCGACGCGATGAGCTGCTATTGGACCTCATCCAAGGCAACAGCGGCCGACCTTCCTCCTATCAAGTTCAAGAACAACTGGTTCGTGAAGATGTTCGAGCCTCTGACCGACATGTACGGCCGGCCGGCCTACGACGGTTTCGACCCGACTCCGTACATCTCCATCTTCTTCCTGCTGTTCTTCGCCATGTGTATGGGCGACGCCGGATACGGACTGCTGCTCATCATCGTGGGTCTCCTTCTGAAGAAGGTGAAGAGCTTCGCAAGCCTCGCTCCGCTCGTGGTGACGCTCGGCATCGGCACGACGGTCGTCGGCTTCTTCTTCCACACATTCTTCTCCATGGACATTTCCCAGTGGGAATGCATCCCTGACGGGCTGAAGCAGATCATGGTGCCAAGCCAGGTCGCGAACTACGACGGCACGATGGTGCTCGCTCTCGTGATCGGTATCATCCACCTCTGCCTCGCCATGACCGTCAAGGTCATCTACGCAATCAAGAACAACGGTTTCATGAACTCGCTCGGGGTACTAGGGTGGACACTGCTGCTGGTCGGCGGTACCATAGTCGGCACTCTTGCGCTCATCGGAGTGCTTGACTCAGCCCTCACCAAGACCATCATCATCATTCTCGGATGCGTATCGGCTGTCGGCATATTCCTGCTCAACGACGTTCACCGCAACCCGTTGATCAACATCGGAAGCGGTCTGTGGGAAGCCTACAACACCGCCACCGGAGTACTCGGTGACGTCCTCAGCTACCTGCGTCTGTACGCTCTCGGCCTTGCCGGCGGAATGCTTGGATTCGCATTCAACGACCTCGCCAAGATGGCGCTCGGTGACGGAGGATTCGGATGGGTTCCATTCATCCTCATCGTCATCATCGGACACACCCTCAACCTCGCGATGGCGGCGCTCGGAGCTTTCGTGCACCCGTTGCGACTCAATTTCCTCGAGTTCTTCAAGAACTCCGGCTATGAAGGATCCGGCCGCAAATTCGACCCTTTGAAGAAATAATACAAATAACTAAAAACAATAAAAATTATGCTTAACACAATTCTTGGCTATCTCGGACTCGGCCTCGTGCTCAGTCTCGCAGGCATCGGAAGTAGTATCGGTACAACTCTGGCTGGCAACGCCGCAGAAGGCGCCCTCAAGAAAAAACCGGAGGCTTCAGGTAGCTACATGGTACTTTCAGCTCTCCCTGCAACACAGGGTATCTACGGTTTCGTGGCATTCTTCATGATGCTCAGCAAGATGAAGGCAGATCCTGCAATGGGTCTCGTCATCTTCGGTGTCGGCCTCAGCGTCGGTCTCGTCTGCATGCTTTCAGCTATCCGCCAGGGTCAGGTATGCGCAAACGGTATCGTCGGCGTTTCACAGGGTCATGATGTTTTCACCAACACCCTTATCTACGCCGCTCTTCCTGAGTTCTACGCTATCCTCGGTCTCGTAGGAGCTTTGATGGTATAAACTAACGTCCGATCAGGACATTGATCTGCCGCCCGGTCATCTGAAGATCGAGCGGCAGTTTTCCTTCTATCTCACCGTCAAGCTCGAATATGTCCTGGGACGATGCATCTGACGGGATGATCTGCAGATGCTTGCACTGGATATAATGGATGTATGATGACTTGTCAACCGTGCCGTTGAAGATGCGCGGCACTTCCTTGAGAAGCTTGAATATGGAGATGACCGGCACAACCATGGCATCCAGGATGCCATCAGCCGGCTTTGCAAGGCAGCACTGGCGCATTCCGCTGCCACTGTACGGGCCGTTGCCCAAAGCTATGCTGTAGCACGGACCGGAATACACTTCCTCACCGTCAGCATACACGCCAAGATTGACATGGTTCATGTGTATCAAGGTATGAATGAGGGAGTTGATATATATCCTCTTGCTGCGGAATCCCCTGTCCTTCAACCTGTTGACTCTCTCGCACACATGCGAGTCGAATCCCACTCCACCGATGTTTGCCATATAGGAGACCTTCCCGCCGTCGGAGACGACCTTGACAACATCCTGTCTTCCAAAAGACTCCTTCTTCAACAGTTCCGTCACCTTGATGGTATCATTCGGGACATTGAAGGCCTTGATCCAGTCGTTGCCGGAGCCAATCGGCGCTACGGCAAGGTAGAAATCCTCCGTAGGCACGCCATACTGCTCACACCAGGATATCACTCCGTTGAACACCTCATGGATGGATCCATCTCCACCCACTGCCATTATCTTGCGATAACCCAGACGGCAGGCGGTGGCCGCAAGCTCGGTGGCGTGATGTTTGTGGGTCGTATATACCGTATAGAAAGGGACACCCAGTTCCTTGAGATGATTTTCAGCAGGGATCCACTGGCACATGGTCTTGCCGGAGCCGGCATGAGGATTGACGATGATGTACCATTCCTGATGTAACGTAGGCATAGATGATTAGTTTCTGTTGAGACAAAAGTAGCAAATAAAACGGGACTTGTTGAATTATTTTCTTAAATTTGCTTGATTAACGGTATTATTCGACATGGGAAAAGTCATCGCAATCGCAAATCAGAAAGGTGGAGTCGGCAAAACGACCACTGCCATCAATCTGGCCGCATCACTTGCCGTCCTTGAGAAGAAGGTCCTCATCATCGATGCCGACCCTCAGGCGAACACCACATCCGGACTCAACTTCACTCCGGACAGTTCGGAGAAAAGGACGCTCTACGAGCTGATGATCGGCAAACGCCGCCCTGACGACGTACTGATCCAGACTGAGATATCCAGGCTTCACATGATTCCATCCAGCATCAACCTCGTAGGTGTCGAGTTCGAGCTTCTCGAGATGGAAGAAAGGGAGTCGATCCTCAAGCAGGCCATAGCCCCGATCAGGAACGATTACGACTACATCATCATAGACTGTTCCCCTACCCTCGGGCTCATGACCGTCAACGCACTCACGGCGGCAGATTCCGTCATGATCCCAGTACAGCCTGAATTCTTCGCCCTGGAAGGCCTCGGAAAACTGCTCCAGACCATACGCCTCGTGCAGCACAAGATCAACGACAAGCTCACCATCGAGGGATTCGTCGTCACAATGTTCGACGGCAGGACAAAGGTACATGCCCAGGTGGTCGGCGAATTGAGGGAAAACTTTCACGAGATGGTGTTCAACACTATCATCCAGCGTAACATCCGGCTCAGCGAAGCGCCATCCCACGGCAAACCGATAATACTGTACGACGTGATGAGCAACGGCTCAAGCAACTACCTGAACCTCGCAAAGGAGGTTCTCGACAAAAACGAAAAACCTACGACACAATATGGCAACTAAACAACAGAGAGGACTTGGCAAAGGATTGAGCGCACTGCTCGGCGACGCGGCCGATATCGACAACTTCCGCAAGCCGGTGGGCTATGTCAACAAGGAAATAGTCAGCAGAGATTCCGCTCCTGCAGCGAAAGCTGACGTGCTCAGGATTCCCGTGGGGATGATCGAGCCGAACCCTTTCCAGCCGCGTCTGTCATTCGACCAGGAAGCATTGGAGGAACTCGCCGAATCCATCCGCACGCTCGGGCTCATCCAGCCGATAACCGTGAGGAAGATCGACGAGGAGAAGTACCAGATCATCAGCGGTGAGCGCCGTTTCAGAGCCTGCAAACTTGCAGGAATGGACATGGTGCCGGCATACATACGCGATGCGGATGACCAGGGCATGCTGGAGATGGCCATCGTGGAGAACATACAGAGAGAGAACTTCGACCCTATCGAGACCGCGCTCGGCTACCAGAGGCTGATCGACGAATGCAACCTTACCCAGGAGCAGATGGCACAGAGAGTCAGCAAGAAGAGAGCCTCGGTCACCAACTATCTCAGGCTCCTCAGGCTGCCGGCCAAGGTTCAGCACGACCTCAAAGTCGGTCTGATCAGCGTCGGACACGCCAAGGTCATCCTCAGCGTGGATGAGCCAAAGGTCCAAGAGCAGCTTTGCGACATGGTCATCAAGGGCGGACTCTCGGTAAGACAACTCGAGGACAAAGTGAAGAAGCTCGAGAAAGAGAACCAGCCTTCGCCTTATGACGACACGACAGACCTGCCGGAAGTTTATTACAAGGTGCTCGAATATATGGGGCGCTATTTCGGCGACAACATCTCGCTCAAACGTAGCGCCAGCGGCAAAGGCAGCATCACCCTGCGTTTCGAATCGGACGAGGAGATGACCAACTTCCTGAATTCGCTTGAGACACACTCCAACTGATGAAAAGCAAAGCGGTCTACATACTCAGTCTGATAATCTGCCTGATGTTGTTTCCGCTGCGCGCAAATGCGCAGTTCAAGGAAGCCGCATTCTCGCAGAACTACTCGACTGACGAGTCCGACACCACGTCGACCTCGATGTTCTCCATCAAGGAGTATTTCAGAGGTCTGGCCCATAAGGACACGCTGCAGATCGGCACGGCATTCGCCGGCTCGACCGTATTCATCGGAGGGCAGCAGATATACAACAAGGACTATTGGAAGCTTCCGATAGTATATGGAGGCCTGGGAGCCACGCTCGGTCTTGGTTTCCACTACAAGAGCGTCTACGACAAGTCCCTGTCTGCATACAATTCAGCGTTGGAACTCGACCCGCTTGCTCCATACAGCGTCAACGACAAGGCAAGGACCACCAGCAGGATGCTGCTGGCAGGCGGAGCGATGCTTTACTGGGCGACTCTGATGGACGGTGTCATCTCATATGTCCCTGACCGCGAACCGCTCCCGGGCAAAGCCACACTCTATTCGCTGCTCTGTCCTGGACTCGGGCAGGTTTATAACGGCGAATATTGGAAAGTTCCGATCTATTGGGGCGGATTGCTGGTCTCCTACCATTGTTGGGATCTGTTCAAGACCCAGTACAAGCGTTTCAAAGGTATATATCTCGAAGCAAATGACCCTGATGTCACAGAGAAGGGGCCGATTTCCGGCGACAACGCCAAGTACTACAGGGATGTGTACAGAAGATACCGCGACTACTCTGTCCTGGCTATCGCCGCCGTATATCTCATACAGGTGATAGATGCCAACGTCTTCTCATACATGCAGGACTTCGAGGTCAACGATGACCTGTCCATGCATATACGGCCTACAGTATTGACACCTGACTTCCAGTATGCCTGCGCACCCGTCCAAGGGTTCGGGATGAGCATCGGATTCACCTTCTAGATTATGAAAGACACCATCTCACATATTGTCCTTACCATCCTTGCCGCCCTGGCCATGCAGCCATCGGCCCACTGCCAGGAAAAGATCACTTTCAGCACAGGAGAGCCCGATGCCCAGCACCGCCTCTTCCCTGGTCTCAAGCCGAAGACCGCCAGCAAGGACGAGATGATGTCCACAATAGACTCCCTGAATGCAGTCATAGAAGCTCTCAGGCAAGAAATCAGTTCGCTCGACAGCGTGAACTGCCAGCTCGAGGCAGATATGAGAAGCCAGGAGGTTTTTGCCACGGAAGAGGAAGAGTCGGAGTTCACCACAGAGAAGACGGACAGCCTGCTCAACATGTGGTACCTCCAGAACCAGATATCCCGCCAGGTCGCAGCTGACTGCGATTTCAGCAACCTGGAGGATATCGCATCCTTCGATTCTGATTCGGTAAGACTGTCTTCAAACGTGCCGGACAGCGTGCTGGTCGAAAGGCTCAAGAAGATGAACTCATACATCACGCTCCCGTTCAACGAGACAGTGAAAAACTACATGGTGCTCTATACGGAGAAGAATTCTGCCAAGATGAAGCGCATCCTCTCCCTTTGCGACTACTACATGCCGTTGTTCGAGGAGGTTTTCAACCGCTACGACATGCCTGTCGAGTTGAAATACATGGCCGTAATCGAGTCGGCCCTCAACCCCGTGGCCAGATCAAGGGCCGGGGCGTACGGCATCTGGCAGTTCATGTACAGGACCGGCAAACAGTATGGTCTGAACATCAACTCGTACGTGGATGAAAGACTCGATGTCGAGAAAGCAGCGGACGCAGCAGCAAGGTACCTGAAGGATGCCTACAACATCTTCGGAGACTGGACTCTTGCCATCTCCTCATATAACTGCGGTGCCGGTAACGTGTTCAAAGCTATCAAAAGAAGCGGAGGCAAGAGGGATTTCTGGTCCATCTACCCGTATCTTCCGAGGGAGACCCGAGGCTATATGCCGGCTTTCGTCGGCGCAATGTACGGAGTTACCTACCACAAAGAATATGGCATAGAGCCGAACCCATCACCTATGCCGGCCCATGCAGACACCTTCATGATCAGCCGTAACCTGCATTTCAAGCAGATCAACGAACTGGTCGGCGTACCTCTGGAGACAATACGCGAGATGAATCCCCAGTATCTGCATGACATAATACCGGGCAACGAAAAAGCCTATGTGCTGAAGCTCCCTTACAACTACACCAATGCGTTCCTCGACTGCCAGGATTCGCTTTACACGCACATGGTGGACTCCTTGATGTCGCCTGCAATACTCAAGAACATCGAAGCAGGGCTTGGCGCAACAAGCGGAGAAGTCATCAGATACAAGGTCAAGAACGGAGACTACCTCGGCAGGATTGCAAGCCGCTACCACGTCACGGTCAAGCAGATCATGAACTGGAACGGTCTGAGGAGCAACAACATCAGGCCAGGCCAGATCCTCAAGATCTATACCAAGGGCTCAGCCCCGGCCGCAACGACCTCAACTGCTTCTCAGGCAAAGACACAAAGCGGCTCAAACGCATCATCGTCCGGCTCTGGAGAATACACCATCTACACCGTCAAAGCCGGAGATTCACTTTATAATATCTCCAAGAAGTTCTCAGGTGTGAGCGTGAATGAGATAATGTCCCTGAACAATTGCACCAGCAGCATCAAGGCCGGGCAGAAGCTCAAGATTCCGAAGAAATAGCGTATCTTCTGAAAAGGAGGGCGAAAATGTAGCCCACAAGAAGTCCGACGATGGTCCCGACCAGGATATCGCCGAGGAAGTGGCGTCCCACAAACACGCGGCTCAAGCTGACCAGGAAAGCCCAGATCATTATTGCCCAGCCGTATGGCTTGTAACTGAACCGCGTATCAGTGCGGAAGATCATGAGCGAGCTGATGGCGAAACCGAATGCATTGGCCGCATGGGCGGAGAAGAAGCCATAATTGCCTCCCCTGCCGCAAAGGATATTCAGGCCGTGCTCAAGCATCCATGCATCGTGGGTCGGCCTTGGACGGCAGATCCAGTTCTTGAAAAGATTGGAGAGCTGGTCGCAGGAAAGTACCGTGAGCGCGATGGCGCAGACAGCAACCAATGCCTTCCTCCAGCCGAGACGGCGGAAAAGGAAGAACAATACGACAGCATAAAGGGCTATCCAGACATACTTGTCACTGAAAAAGCGCCATACCTGATCAGAGAAGCCGCAATGCAGCGAATTGAGCCACAATGAAGCCTCTTTGTCCCACTGGACGACGGTAGCGCCGATCACTTGTGCAGCGCTTTCCATAGCTGTTCCTTGAGATCCTTGATACCCTCGCCGTTGACTGAAGAGATGAAAACGCTCGGAATGCCCTTAGGCAGCGTCTTGCGGATATCTTTCTCAATGTCCTTGTCGATAAGGTCGCACTTGGTGACTGCCAGGACGCGCTCCTTGACAAGCAGTTCAGGATTGAATTCCTTAAGCTCGTTGAGCAGGGTCTTGTAGCCTGCGGCGATATCCTCCTCTTCGGCCGAGACCATGAAGAGCAGCACGGAATTACGTTCGATATGTCTGAGGAAGCGGATTCCGATTCCCTTGCCCTCGTGCGCACCTTCGATGATACCCGGGATGTCGGCCATGACGAACGACTGGTCGTCATAATAGCTGACTATGCCCAGATTCGGCTCCAGGGTGGTGAATGCGTATGACGCGATCTTCGGACGGGCGGCAGTGATGGTCGAAAGGAGCGTGGATTTGCCCGCATTCGGGAATCCGACCAAGCCGACATCGGCTAGGAGCTTCAACTCGAGGATGAACCATCCTTCCTCGCCTTCTTCGCCCGGCTGGGCGAATCTCGGAGTCTGGAGGGTCGGGGTCTTGAACCTGTCGTTTCCTAGACCGCCACGGCCACCACGGCAAAGGATCTTCTCATCCCCTTCTTCCAGGAGTTCCATAATGACTTCCTCGGTCTCTGCGTCCTTGACTACAGTACCCAGAGGAACGTCGAGGTAGATGTCCTCCCCGTTCTTGCCATGGCTCAAGGCTGCGCCGCCTTTGCCTCCATCTTCCGCCTTGACATGCTTGCGGTATTTGAGGTGGATGAGGGTCCAGAACTGAGGATTGGCACGGAGGATGATATGTCCTCCCCTGCCGCCGTCGCCCCCGTCCGGGCCGCCCTTTGGCACATACTTGGCCCGATGCAGATGCATCGAGCCCGGGCCTCCATGTCCTGACGCGCAGTATATCTTTACGTAATCTATGAAATTTGAATCGGCCATAACTCTGCAAATATAGTGATTCTTTTCCGATTACAGAGTTACTTCATACCCAAAGACATGTACACTCCATGAAGAGTGAACCCGTCAGAAACTGCCAAGCCGCTTATATTCGGAATACAGCATGTTGTATATTTCATGACGTGAGCCATCCGGACCGATGAAAATGTCACATGTCGATGTGCCCATGACTTTCACCAGAGTCCCGGGGGTAATACCGGCGCCGACGGCTCCGACATGGCAATCGATGGCACCGATGCCGATAGCGACATTTTCGTTCAGGCCGAGGCGTCCTGCCCATTCTGCACAGAGCTTTCCAACGCAGCAGTCACCGGTAACAGTCTTGTCGTAAAGGTGACCCTTGAATGTTCCGAGCAGAGGATCGACCTCCTCAAGGAAGTCCCAGGACGGAAGGCCGCCCCACGATTCGTGCCACATTGCCTTATGTCCGGCAGCACAGCGGCTCCTTGCCATCTTCTCCGGGACAGTATTGCCACAGAGAATAGCAGAAATCCAGTCGCAATGCTCAGTCCATGACCATGCGTCAACTTTCAGGCTATCATCGTGCTTCAGGCAGTGGAGCATCTTCGCCCACACCCATTCCGGGGAATAAGTTTCCCCGCAGGAAAACCGTTTTAAAGAATGACTAAACAAGAGTGAATCATTGTCTAAGTCAGGAAATAGCAAAGCGGAAACAGAAATAAATATTTAACAACAACCCCTTCTTCAAAGCCATGAAGAAGGGGTTGTTGAATTCAGATGCCGGAAAGCGGCAGCTGTTATCGGGGAAATGCTATCAGATCTTGTCCATCACGTCGAAGATCCGGTCGCGGACCTCTTCGATGGTGCCGATGCCGTCGATCTCGTTGTACTTGCCGGCTTTCTGGTAGTATGCTATTTCAGGCTCAGTCTGGGAATGGTAGGTGGCGATCCTGTTCTTGATGACCTCAACGTTGGCATCATCGGCACGGCCTTCGACTGCTGCGCGGCCGGCGATGCGTGAGATCACCATCTCGTCAGGAATCATGATGCTGACGACAGCAGTCACTTCCTCACCGGAACGGGCGAGAATCTCGTCGAGGGCCTCAGCCTGAGCGATTGTGCGTGGGAATCCGTCAAGGAGGAAACCTTCGACGCCCTTCACTGTCTTGAATTCGGATTCGATCATGCCTTCGACGACCTCGTCAGGAACGAGGCAACCGGCCTCGATGAGAGACTTGGCCTTGAGCCCGAGCTCGCTGCCCGCAGCGATTTCCTTGCGGAGAAGGTTGCCTGTAGAGATATGGTGGAGATTGTATTTTTCTACCATCGAAGTGGCCTGGGTGCCCTTGCCGGCTCCCGGAGGACCGAAAAGAATGTAGTACTTCATATATTGACTGTTTTGTTGTTTGTTATTCGTCCAGAATGTAAATGTCCTTGTAATTGCGGCCTATCTCATTGTAGTCCAGACCATATCCCACGATGAACTTGTTCGGAATCTCCTTTGCGACGTAATCCAGCTTCAGTTCCTTGTCATATACATCAGGCTTGAGGAGCATGGTGCAAATCCTCACTTCGGCGGCATTATGTGCCTCCAGCTGCTGCTTGAGGGATACGATGGTATTGCCAGTGTCCACAATGTCCTCCACGACTATCACGCGCCTTCCTTTGACATCGGTGG
This sequence comes from Candidatus Cryptobacteroides sp., assembly GCA_045627265.1. Taxonomy (GTDB): domain Bacteria; phylum Bacteroidota; class Bacteroidia; order Bacteroidales; family UBA932; genus Cryptobacteroides. Next base: position 4,033 of record JAZQNI010000010.1, on the reverse strand, counting down.
TGAAGCCCATCATCTGCTTCACATCACCGGTTGATGAGGTGCCGCTGTAGGATTTGAGTTTGACGGAAGCAAGTTCGCAGTCAAAATCGAGCTTAAGGAGAAGAGATGAAGCGAAAGGCATCGCCCCATTGAGAACACAAAGGATGACAGGAACATCTGTGCAACCCTCGAAATCCTTGTTGATCCGGTCCGCCACAGCGGAGATCGCCTGTTCAAGCTCATCTGAAGAGATGAAAGTCTTGAACGTCTTGTCAAAAAGAGTAATCTTGTCCATCTTGGTCAAAACTAGGATTCGCGAATTTACAAAAAAAGACTGAAATAATCCGTTTTATATCATTCTTTTGAAGTTCTGCCTCGCCATTACCGATATTTGGGGCAAACACATGGGACAATGCTATCCACACTCCTATCTGCGGTCCTTGCCGCCATAATGGCGATGCCTTCCGGGCCGGACCGAGCCGACGCCATACTGAAGATCAGCGGTGCCTCCACAATCGAGGAACTGGACGAGAGCGAATACGAGCGTTACGAAGACTTGCTCGAGCGACCTGTGTACATCAACTCCGCCTCAGAGTCTAAGTTGCTGTCCTGCGGCTTGTTCAGCCGATACCAGGTGGCCTCCATCACCGACTACCGCCGTCGCAGCGGAGACATACGCTCCATGACCGAACTGGCATCGATGGACGGATTCAACGAAACCTCGGCTGACATCCTGCGTCCTTTCATCTCGCTCGATTCGGCCGCGCCCCCGAGTTCATCCTCTCAGATGAGACGCGCGCAAGGTGAAGCGGACGTCCGGGCATCCGCACGTATGGATGGCAGTCTCGCATACACGGCCAAACTTAGATTGGTTTCCGAGAACAGGTGGTCGGTCGCCGCAACAGCGCGCAACAGTTATGCGGACATCGGCCGGGCACCGGGGACATGGTCGTTCTGCGCAGTGCGCTACGGCAGACGCATCCCCTCAAAACTGGTCATTGGTGACTTCAATGCGCGGTTCGGGCAAGGTCTGGCATTATGGAGTGGCTTCTCGATGAGCGGAGTGACGGCGACAGGGGCATTCTCGAAGCGTCCTGGCGGCATCTCTCCGTCATGGTCGGCAAGTCCGGACGGGCCGGTCAGGGGTATCGCCGGTGACATCCGCACAGGAAGGATCACGATTTCCGCGGCTGCCATGTTTCCGGGGCTCAGACAGCGGATGGATGGGAGTGGCAAGGCTGCAACCGGCCTGGTCGGGGCGGTCAACGTGGCCAGGACAGGGCGCAGGTCAGAAGCGTCGTTGACCGCAACCGCAGGCTCGGCGGGAGATCGCAATTCACCCGGAACGGCCAAGGTGTCGGCCGACTTGCGGTGGGCGCCAGGCACCGTTACCATGTTCGGAGAAACGGCTGTCGACATCGTGCAGGAGGATTTTGCGGCGACCGCAGGAGCGATATGGAGCTTCGCATATCAAAAGGAGGCGGCGCTCATGCTGAGGCATTTCGGCAGCAGCTTCGGTTCCGACCTGTGTGGAGCGGCGAGGTCTTCAAGCAAATGCTGCGACGAATCGGCTATCTCAGCCGGAGTATCACTCCCCCACTTCAAATCGACTTTGGACGCGGCCCGTTTCCCGAACCGCGGGAGCAGCCAGATGAGACTGGTGTGCAGCGCTCCGCTCGCATTTGGCAGTCATCTGACCGTCACGCCGCGGGGGTCATTCAAGTGGAAGGACGGGGACAAACGGGTGGAGATGCGTATGGACGCAGAGGCTGTCCATGGTATCAGCCGTTTCCATGTGCGAGCTGACGTCGTGCATGCTGCGGGCACGGCCTGGCAGTGTTATGCTGAATACGGCCTGAAGAATGAGAAATGCTCGTTTTTCGCCCGTGCAGGGATGTTCCGGGTGGAGAATTGGGATGACCGTATATATGTCTATGAGAGGGATGCGCAGGGCTCGTTCAATGTGCCGGCGCTGTACGGCAGCGGCTACAATTCAAGCCTTACCGCGTCATTGAAACAAGGTCGGAGCAAATTTTTCCTCCGCATAAGCAGAATCCGGTACGTCACGGACAAGCCCGGACGTACCGAATTCAAACTGCAATATCTACGTAAATTCTGAATGCTTCAAGGCCTGTCTGCCCTGTCATGAATCAAGCTCCGTCAGAACACCATGATTTCTCAAAAAGGATTATGCCTGCCTGGCTTTTTCCGGATCCTTGAAGAGAATCATGAAGAGGACGCCGACAATGAAGGCATAGGCGGCGAATACATACCAGGCCGCGCTCCAGTTGCCGGCGAGCATAGCCTCGCGAGGAGAGAGTCCGAGAGCCTCCTGGGCAGCGATAGGGTCGAAGACGAAGTGGTTGACCACCTTGCCTGCAGCCCAGGTGCCGATGGAAGCACCGAGGCCGTTGGTCATCAACATGAAGAGTCCCTGTGCTGAAGAGCGGATTCCCTTGTCTGTATTCTCATTGACATACAGGGAGCCGGAGATGTTGAAGAAATCGAACGCTACACCATAGACGATGCAGCTGAGGACGAAGAGCCATACGCCGCCGCCCGGGTTGCCGAGTCCGAAGAAACCGAACCTGAACACCCATGCGAACATCGCGATGAGCATGACCTTCTTGATGCCGAACTTCTTCATGAAGAAAGGAATGAGCAGGATGCAGAGGGTCTCGGAAACCTGGCTCAGCGAGATGAGTGCGTTGGCGTTATTGGCGCCCCAAGCGTCATGGAATAAAGGATTTGCCTTGAACGATGTAATGAAGGTGTTGGCGTAACCGTTGGTGATCTGGAGAGAAGCGCCAAGGAGCATCGAGAAGATGAAGAACACGGCGAACTGCTTGTCCTTGAAGAGCTTGAACGCAGCAAGACCTGTAGCTTCGGCGAATGACTGGGTGCCTTCCGACTTCGGTTTGCAAGGGCATTCCGGCAGGGTAAGGGCGAAAGCGCAGAGAGCGAGGCCGAGTATGCCGGACATGAGGAACTGCTCAGGAGAATGCTGGAACTGATGTCCATGGCCGTTCTTTACGAAATTGACGAAGAGCATGCTGCAGATGAAGCCGATGGTGCCGAATACCCTGATAGGAGGATATGCCTTGACAGGATCCTTGCCGCTTTTCTCCAAGGCGTTGTATGCCACAGAATTGGAGATGGCGATTGTTGGCATGAAGAATGCCACGCTGAGAGAGTACAAGGTGAAGAAAGGTCCGAACTGGATGTCATGTCCGGAAGCTTTTGCATACAACCCGGCAGATACCATGAAGACGCCGGCCAGACCATGGCACAACGAAAGCACCTTCTGTGCCGGGATCCACTTGTCAGCCACGATGCCCATCAAAGCAGGCATGAAGATGGACACGAAACCCTGCATCGCGAAGAAAAGCCATATCTTCGCACCCATTCCGGCTATGGCCAGGTAACTTCCCATCGAGGTAAGATATGCTCCCCAGACGGCGAATTCAAGGAAATTCATCAAGATCAGTCTCAGACTGATGGAATTGTTGTTCATATGTCAGTACGTTTTGATTATCTATATTCGCTTGTCAAGCATACAAAAATACGAAGATTTCACGCGATTTTTATTACCTTTGAGAATAATTTTGCAATCATGACATTCAAGCAGACAGCACAAGACAAACAGTCGGCCGCGAGATGCGGCACGATCACCACCGAACACGGGGTGATCCAGACTCCGATTTTCATGCCTGTAGGCACGGTCGGTTCTGTCAAGGGCGTCTACCACAAGGAACTCAAGGAAGACATCAAGGCCGAGATAATCCTCGGCAACACATACCATCTGTATCTCCGCCCCGGGCTGGACACGCTCAAGGCGGCAGGAGGTCTCCACAAATTCGAGAGCTGGGACCGGCCGATCCTCACGGACAGCGGCGGATTCCAGGTATTCTCACTGACCAAGATACGCAAGATAACGGAGGAAGGCTGCACATTCCAAAGCCATATCGACGGTTCAAGGCACACCTTCACCCCTGAGAACAACGTCGACACCCAGCGCATCATCGGCGCCGACATCATGATGGCGCTCGACGAG
>JAZQNI010000009.1:0-60714 GCA_045627265.1 Candidatus Cryptobacteroides sp. | reverse complement strand
CATTTTCTGATGTCCTGAATGCAACAAGGACAATGATGGACTACAAAAAGGCATATACACGTATGACATTTGTCACTTGGATTGCGACAATCGCATTAGTTGTGTCTTTCTGTCCTACGATAATTGAATCTTGGAGCACGCCGATTAAAGCTACATTGGCAATCATATTACTGGCTATAGCCGTTACCGTCGGCCTGTTTGTGGACATTCGTTACTCGAAGAAGATTATTGACAGCTGTAACAACATCATCAAAGGTCTTGATGGATTCAATGAATAACTGACCCAATTTGGGAGATAACGCATACCAAAGCAATGGAAGGCACAAGTGGTATCTTAAATGCCATCTCATCTTCGTCTGCAAGTACCGGAAGCGTCTGCTTGAGGACAGAATGCAAGACAACAACAAAGAGATATTCTCAGCCATAGAACTGCGCTCCGATTTCAGCATCGGCATAATGGAGGATGACAAGGATCACATCCATCCACTTGTCTCATACCCGCCCAACATCTCGGTAACGTCAATTACACGACGGCTCAAACAAGAAAGCACCCGTGAGTTGTGGATCCGTTATCCAGAATGGCTTCGCAGACACTTCTGGAAAGAGCACACCTTCTGGAGCGACGGCTATTTTGTATGTTCTATCGGTGAAGCGTCACCTGAAACAGTACGTAAGTATATTGAGAACCAGGGATAATTCCAATTATTCATATCTTAGCCGTTAGTAACGGCTGGCCGATTCATCCGCAGAGGCTAAAGCTCTCTGGGTTTTCTCGGCCAAATAATATAAAAAAGGCGGGGCCGTAAGCCGGTTTCTGTTTTTGAATCTGTCATTTATCTTCGCAACCTACCCCCTGGCATCGGACGGGCACTCCTCATCTGCCAGTATATTTGCTCTTGCAGGCCCCGGTGCCGTACCCGTGCCGTGTCGCCACAGCGCGTCGTGGGCTCTTGCCCCACGTTTTCACCCTTACCCTTGCGGGCGGTTGTTTTCTGTTACGGCTGCCAAAAGATTACTCCCTTCTGCGCTTTCCGCAGCGGGGTGCCCTTTCCTGTCCGGACTTTCCTCAGTGCATCGCTGCACCGCGACAGATCGTCCCGCCTTTTTCTGCCTGCAAATTTAATCATCTGTTTCGAGATATTGTCATAGTCATCCGTGAAAAATGTCTTTCCTTATCCGCAATATTCCGTTTCTTCTTATTCCCTGGCGCCCTATTCCGCAAATGCATCCTGTCCTAGCCCGGCTGCAAGTGGAGACAAAAGTTTGCCGTAGACAGACTAGCCGCCCTCGGCTCTAGAGGGAGGGGCCCACGGAGTGGGAGGGCCTGGTCTGGCTACGGCAAAGCTTTTGCGGAACGGCAACAGCCGGGCCACAAGAAACAAAGCTTTTGCGGAACGGCAACAGCCGGGTACCAAAGCAGCTAATTTTCTGATTGCCAACACACTAAGCTCTCCGCCTTGCGTCGGATGGCGCAAGGCGGAATCAGTAATTGTCTGGCTTCCAGTCATTTGCCTGCAATTAGGAAAATATTGACTATTCGGAAAATATGTGCAGCATTAGAACACAATCAAAGACTCCTCTTTGCAGTGAGCGTAGTCCTCTCAGAGGCAAGCTGCTTCCTCTGCGTAGACTCGTGAAGCCGGACCTTGTTCACATTGTGTCCGATGGACCCAGGTATCCCTAAAGATTTATTTGTGGCGGATAAATGCCTGATAGTCAATAATATAAGCAACGAAGGGGTGTCGTTTTATGGTACCCCTCGGATGTCTAATGCTCTGTGCTTCAGTAAGTTATCCGCCACGAGCAATGTTTCGTCCTGAAAAGGTTTACCCAAAAGAAGTACTTATTATGGAAGCTAAGTGCTGTCGGGCGATGCTGCGAGCCCAGGCAAAGATGCTGCAGGAGTATGCTGGGCACCGTGGGGAAATGCTGTCAATTACTGCAGGTAGTGGTCGATGAATTCCTGGCGGCGGCTGACGATGCGCTCCTGCCAGTCTGGTACGTAATGGGCTGACGGATCGCCATGAGGCTTGAACGGGTAGGTCCAGACCTGATGCCTTCCCCGGTGCAGGTTGATGCCCGCATATACGCAGTCGGTCGTACATGCGCCGTCGATCAGTCCGATTTCGACGAAAAGCTCGGCGTCGCTGCTTTCGATCATGAACGCGGAGTCGTAGTACGGCGCCACTTCGACCACATGCGGATTATCCAGGGGATTGGTCTCCACAGGGAATTTCCAATGGTCGCTGCGACCGGAGAGCGCACTGCCGATGTCGAACATGGACGGCACCGTGAGCACGGCCGCCTTCACCCTTTTGTCGAGGCCTGCGAGCGCGGCCGCCTGAGCTCCTCCCTGACTCGCACCCTGCACCAGGACGCGTTTCCCGTCCCATTCTCCGAGCGAGCAGAGGAAGTCCAGCCCGCGCACCAGACGCAGATACATCGTCCTGAAATAGAATGATTCGTGGTCCGTGACCACGCGCCAGGCATAACGGCTGAGACGCCCTTCATCGAGATCGTCGTAGTATTCCTGGTCTTTGTCGTCAGGCAGACCGTGGGCGTTGATGTCCATCGCAATCGCGCCTCCGCCTCTTCCCGCCATCTCGATGACCTTGCCTATGCTCGACCTGTTCCCAGGACGCTTGAGCCCGGCCGAATGCATGTAGATGTAGATCGGCAGCGATTTGCGCGCCGCATTCCGAGGCATGGCCATATAGCCGCGGCAAGGCCTGCTGCCGCCGCATTGCACCGTCACATGGTAACAGACGAAACGGCCGGCATCCTCTCCGTCGAGCGGAACCTCCTGCAGCACTGGCCGCATGGGTGTCCTGCGCATCCGGCGTATCTGCCTGCGCCAGAAGCGCTTGAAGTCGCCCGGTTTCTGAAATCCCGGTCTGAATTCTTCCGGGGCAACTGCGAATCCGACTAGTTGCTCGCATTCATCCTGCCCGACCGGCCGTACATACAACATCGCAGCCTGAGGCTTGTCGAACGCCTGCTCGAAAAGAACCGAACGCCCTTCCTGCACGTTTATGAGCGTGTCCCTCGCAACTTCCTGACCGTCAAGTGCCAGTATCGTGTAGATCCCCTCGGGGAACGATTCCGTGAAGTCGGCCGAAATCCTGACGGTGTCGCCCTTGGCATAGATGCCGTCCGGGCTGTTGATTTCAAGATTCGCGATGTCGGCGAATGGCTTGGCATTATCCGACGGCGCAGCTCCCGCCGGAGAGGCCAGGAGTATTGCGGCGAGCACGGCCGTCATCATGTCAGCGCCCCGCCTCATACATGCTTACGTTGAAGATTGCCGCAGATGACGCCACGAGCCCGTCGGCTGTGGTAAGGTTGAAGAAGATGATCTCTGCATCCTGCGGTATGTCGGCCGAAACCTTGCCGGATCTGGCGTTGAACGGGATTTCCTCCACCGTCCATCCGCGTTCCGGCCATTTGCCTTCCTTGTCCTTGGTGTAGAAGATCTCCGCCTTGGCTATCTCGCAGCCGCCGTCCTCGAACCTGGCGTATGCCTTGCCGTTCCTGATCATGGTCGTGCCGAGCTGCGGCAAACCATGCGCTCCCTTGAACATGTGGTCGGCGAATGCGTAGAATTCCGCAGGTCGGCCGGCTTCCTGATGCCCGTCCGTATGGCGCATCTTGTAACGTACTGCGCGGTAGAGAGGTGCGCGGACGAGGGCGAATGACTTCTGCAGCGGGGCGAACCAATACGCGAAGTCGTTGGTGCCTGCCGCCCACACGATAGGAATCTTGATCTCAGGGATGTAATGGGCCGGATCCCAGAGGTCGAACCACTTCAACTGCTGCTCGCGGCTCTCCTTGCCCTTGAATACAGGACACTCGTCATAATAGCCGCAGGCATAGACAGGCGCAGCGAACTTGAACCTCGTGTCGACCGCGGATGTGAGGAGCGTGAGAAATCCGCCCCAGGAATTGCCTGTGATGGCGGTCGACTCCGCATCCACCTCCGGCAACGAGCGGATGAACGAATGCGCCATGATGACTTCAGCAACCGCGCAGTACGGCCATTGCTCTTCCGGGGCGCGCTGACTTCTGTCGTAACCGCCCCAGTCCAGCTGGATGCCTTCAGGAAGCAGTGCCCAGTTGCCGTATGTCTTGCCGAACGGGTCGCCTGCCAGCCTTGTCGGAAGCTTGCCGGTGGTGTCCATCGCTATGGCGGCGTATCCTCGTTCGTTCCATGCTTTCACCCAGTTCCAGAAGGCAGAACCTCCGCCTCCGTGGATCAGGACCATGGCCGGGACCTTGCTCTTCTCGGACGCTCCTTCTGGAAGTCCGTAGTAGGCGAAGAATCTGGTCTTCTCACCTTTGTAGTCGATGCCGTCGATCAGCACGGCCTTGACGCCCGCGCTGTCCATCACCGGAAGGGGAGTGCAAGCCGGCGTCTCGAACAGCTTGTCCGTGTCCCATCTGACCGGGAGACCGGCATTGGCATAGATGCCGCAGGTGGCGGATATCAGCGTACAGACCAGTGTGGCGAAGCTTTTCCTCATTTCAAGTAATTGTTGATGAATTCGATGCGTTTGCTCAGCACTTCGTCTTCCCATTCCTTTTCATGCGGGCTCTTGACATAGGTATGTGTGCGATATGGGAACGTAAGAACCTGTGCGTGGCCTTTGCATCCGTTGATGCCTGCATAGATGCCGGGTGCAGGGCAAGAGTTGTCTATGAGTCCGATTTCCACGAACTTGAGAGCCTTGCTTTTGTTGACAAGCTGTGCGCAATCGTAATAAGGCGCGATCGACATTGCTGCTTCTTTGTTCTGCCCGCTCCGTAACAGCGGTTTCGGCCAGCCGCTCAGTCTGCCGGCCAGATCGCCTCCGGTGTCGAACATCGCGGGTACCTGGAGCACGATGGCCCCGACTCTCTTGTCGATTCCGGCGATGGCGGCAGTCTGGGCGCCGCCCTGGCTCTCTCCCTGCACCAGGACACGCTTCCCGTCCCATTCCGGTCTTGAACTCATGTAATCGAGAGCCCTGACCATGCGAAGGAACATGGTACGGAAGTAATAGCTCTCATGGTCGGTGATGATCCGGTCCGAATAGTCCTTCAGACGTCCGTTCTCAAGCTCCACATAGTATTCTTTCGGCATGTCATCCGGCAGCCCGTGGGCGTTGATGTCGATGGCGATCGAGCCGCCGCTTGTCGTTGCCATTTCGGCGGCGTGAGAGGCCTGGGCCCTGCACCATCCACCGCTTACGCCCGCTGCGTGGGCGAACATGTAGATCGGAAGCGAGTGTCTGGCCGCATCGACAGGTATGGCGATGTATCCGCGGCACGGGGTTTCGTCCGGACCGTTGATTATGAACTGCCAGCTTCTGGCTTTGCCTTCGTATTCTTCTCCCGGTGACACTTCCGTCAGCTGGACGTCCATAGGAATTGCGCGCATCGCCTTGACCTGATTCTTCCAGAATTTCTTGAGGTCTTTCGGACGCTCGAATCCAGGTCTGAAATCTTCCGGGGAGACGATGAATCCGACCGCGGCCGTGTGTTCATGTTCAGTGCTGTTCACGAATACCATCCCGGCCGCTGCCTCATCGAAACGATGCTCATAAATGATCTTTTTCCCTGTGACAGACTGGATGGTATCCTTGAAGATGTCGATGCCCTCCCTTTCCACCGTGACGATGAGCGGTCCTGAAAGCTCCGGCGCCATGTCCGCGTACACCCTGACGGTGTCGCCCTTGGCGTAGATGCCGTCGTTGCGGTCGATGGTAAGGTTGACCTGCGCATCGAAATTCTGCGCCTCCGCTCCGAATAAGCAGCAAAACAGTGCGCAGATAACTGTCTGGAATCTTTTAGAGCTCATTGTAGTTTATACCTTTGACGGCCATGTATCTCTGCATTGCTTCCACAAAGTAATAATCCGCATAGTTGAGACATGCGTCCACCTCGCTGGCATTGCCCATGTTCGTGACCGAATGCTTTGTGATGAAATCGAAGTTGGTGCCGGGTTCCGCAAGGTACTGCGCTGAAGCCAGGCTCTTCAGAATCCTCTCGGCGTATTTGAGGTACTTGCGCCCGTGAGGAGCCACCGTGCTGAGCTCGACCATGGCTGAGGCTGCTACTGCGGCGGCGGAAGCGTCCCTCGGGGTCTTGTCGCTCTTAGGCGCGCAGTAATCCCAGTATGGGATGCGGTCCTTGGTCTTGACCTTCATCATCATCATCCTGGCGATGTTCACCGCCTGGTCGAGGTACTTCTCATCACCGAGCTCCGCATAGCATCTGGTGTATCCGTAGAGGCCCCAGGATTGTCCGCGTGCCCATGCTGAATCGTCGCTGCGGCCCTGGTGGGTGCATTTCATCTGTACTGAACCGTCGTCATTGTAGCTGACGACATGGTATGAGGTGAAGTCGTCCCTGAAGTGGTTCGCTATGGTCTTGTCCGCGTGCTTGACCGCGATGTCGATGTATTTCTCATCTCCGCTGAGCTTGTATGCGTGGAAGAGGAGGTCGAGGTTCATCATGTTGTCGATGATGACAGGGTAGTTCCAGCGCTCGTTCCTGTTCCATGACTGGATGCAGCCTACTTCGGGGTTGAACCTCGAGCAGAGGTTGTCTGCCACCTGGATGAGGAATGGCTTGAGACTGTCTGCCGGTGCGAGCAGTTCGGCGTTGCCGTAGCTGCAGTTGACCATGAATCCGAGATCGTGTGTGCCTCTCTCCGTCCTGAGGCTCTCCAGCTTGTTGGTGTATATCTTCGCGTATTCGGCGCAGTCCTGATTGCCTGTGATGGCGTAGATCAGCCACAATGTGCCCGGGTAGAATCCGCTGCGCCAGTCTCTGGGCTCGTTGAGAAAAATATGCTCCTCCCTGAAAGGCTTCTCCGGACGAGCTGCGGGATCATACTCCACACCCATCTGCCAAGCCCTGTCTTTCTCGCTGTACCAGGTCCTTGTGCTGATCGGCAGCTTTTCTTCATCGAGGTATTTGCCGGCCATAGAGCATACCTGGGTTTCTGCAGTCTCGATGGCATTCTTGAGCCATCCGTACTTGTCTTTTGCTGAGGTCGTGCCTGAGTTCAAGAACAATGCGGACGCCAGCACGATCAAAAGGATTCTTTTCATGATGTTTGGTGTTGTTTCTCAAAATTTTTGCAATTTACGAATAAACTATCAGACTTTAGTTACGTTTATTTATTGTTCCATTCAATCGTTTTTTGTATTTTTGCGAAGATGTGGAACGATTTCACAATACTTTAAACATATTTTAACACTATGCAACGTAGAGATTTTTTGAGAGTGTCTGCACTCGGTGCAGCAGCTACAATGATTCCTTCCGCTCTTGCAAGTGCTGCTCCTGCAGCCAAGAAGGCGGCTAAGGACGTCAACGGCAAGATCAACCTCGGATTCATCGGCCTCGGCCAGCAGGCTCATTACCTGTGGGGAAGTTTCATCAAGATGGATGACGTGAAGATCGTTGCCGGTTGCGACGTTTACGATATCAAGCGCGACCGTTTCGAGCGCGAAGTCAAGGATTATTATACATCCAAGGGAGAGAAGAAAGTCTCCGTAGCTCTGTATGAGGACTATCAGGATCTCCTTGCCCGTCCAGACATCGATGCTGTCGTCATCGCAGTTCCTGACCACCAGCACGCTCTCATCGCCATCGCCGCCTGCAAGGCCGGCAAGGACGTATATCTTGAGAAGCCTATGACTCTCACCATCTATGAGGGACAGATGCTCTGCAAGGCAGTCCGCAAATACAACCGTATCCTTCAGGTCGGCAGCCAGCAGAGGTCTAGCAGCGAGTTCATCCATGCTGCCACCCTTGCACGTGAGGGCGAACTCGGCAAGATCCAGAAGATCGAGGTTGACCTTCCACATTGGGATGGCACTCCGTTCCCTGTAAAGTGCCCTGTTCCTAAGCAGGCTGTTCCTGCAGGTCTCAACTGGGACAAGTGGCTCGGACCTCTCACCGAGAACGACTATGTTTACTATTATCCGGACATCGATCCGCTCCTTGACGAGAAGGGCAGAGAGAACTGCTGGGGCGCATGGCGCTGGTACAAGCAGTCTGGCGGCGGCTATATGACCGACTGGGGTGCCCATATGTTCGATATCGCGCAGTGGTGCGTAGGTAAGGATCTTACCGGTCCTGTCGACATCATACCTCCAGGATACAGCTACTATAAGAACCTTACTTACCGTTATGACAACGGCATCGTTGTCGAGCAGGTCGCTTTCGACGAGTTCGGCGCTGGTGTCAAGGTATACGGTGAGAAAGGCTGGGTTGCGGTACACCGCGGAAGACTTGCTGCTTCAGAGCCGAAGTTCGAGCTGAAGCTTGACGACAATGACGTTCCTTTCGAGGCAAGGGCTGGACACCACAGAGTATTCATCGAGTCCATCAAGTCACGCATCGATCCTAATGTCCCTGTAGAGGTCGGCCACTCATCTTGCACAATGTGCAACGTCGGTATCATCGCCGGCGAGCTCGGACGTCCGCTTGTTTGGAACCCTATCGTCCAGAAGTTCATGGATGATGACGAGGCCAACAAGAAGATGCATTACCAGTACCGTGATGGCTACAAGCTCGAAGTGTAATTTTCTGACATGAATTTCTGCAAGAGCATATTTCTTGCATTTTCAGTGATCCTGCTGGCGGTTGATTGCGAGGCGAAACCTCGCTATTACCGCCCGCAGGTTATTGCTGAATATAGCCATGACGAGTCTTCATATACCCAGGGCCTGTTCTTCCATGGTGACAATTTTTATGAGAGCACCGGCCAATATGGAGAGTCGACCTTCCGCGTGGTCGATCTGAAGTCGGGCAAGGCCGTCAAGAGGTTCGACTTTGCCGACAAATACTTCGTGGAGGGATCTGTGATACTTGGCGACAAGCTGTACATATTGACCTGGACCAACAAGGTCGCTTTTGTGTATGACGCTGCCACGCTGGAGTATCTGTCCACTCTGAATTATCCACGTGAGGGCTGGGGACTGACAACCGACGGGAAGAAACTGATCGCTTCCGACGGCTCCTCGCGCCTTTATTTCATGGATGAGAACCTCAAGGTGCTCAATACGGTGACCGTGAAATTGAACGGAAAGCCTGTGAGGTACCTCAATGAACTTGAATATATAGACGGTAAGGTGTGGGCTAATGTCTACACTACCGACATGATACTTATCATAGACCCATCCAGCGGCGAAGTGACCGGTACCGTGGATTGCACCGGGATCCTGCCCCGCAATCTCCGCGACAGCCGGACGGATGTCCTGAACGGCATCGCATACGATCCGAAGACCGGCAAGACCTATATCACCGGCAAGTACTGGAGGCGTCTGTATGAAATCAAACTGGTGGAGAAGAAGTAATCTCCCGTAGTTTTTGTCGAACTGCCATGTCAGAAGATAGAGAGCATACCATTTCCAAGGTCACGGTTTACGGGGCTTTGGCCAATCTTGGCCTCAGCGCCCTCAAGATGATTGCCGGTCTGGTCGGAAAGAGCTCGGCCATGGTCGCTGATGCCGTCCACTCATTGTCTGACCTGGTCAGTGACCTGGTGATCCTGGTAATGGTTAAGCTGTCCGCCAAGGAACGTGACAAGAGCCATGATTACGGCCACGGCAAGTATGAAACCCTGGCCACGCTCTTCGTCAGCCTTCTTCTGGTTGTGGTCGGCGCCCGCATCCTGGCCGAGTCGTTCGGCCGTATCCGTGCGGTCATGACTGGTACCGAGATCGAGACTCCGAAACTTATCGCATTGTGGGCAGCGTTGATCTCCATTCTTGTCAAGGAGGGCCTGTATCAATGGACTGCGCGTGTCGGCCGAAGGGTGAACAGCCAGGCCATGGTCGCCAATGCTTGGCATCACCGCTCTGACGCACTTTCTTCTGTCGGTGCTGCCCTGGGCATTTCCGGTGCCATTTTCATCGGCGGTAAGTGGGCCATTCTTGATCCTATCGTCGGATTTGCGATCAGCATTGTCATTCTGGTTGTCGCCGTGAAAATGGTCGTGCCTGCTCTTGGTGAGCTGGCTGAGGCCTCGCTTCCCGACGAGGTGGAGGGCAGGATACTCCAGATCATCGAATCTGTGCCCGGTGTCGGCAACGCCCATGAACTCAAGACCAGGAAGACCGGCCCGGATATCGTCGTCGATGCCCATATCGTCGTCGATCCCGAAATGACTGTACTGGCAGCTCACGGTATTACCGAGCTTGTCGAGAATGCGCTTAGAGATGAATTCGGCAAGGGAACCCAGGTTTCTATCCATGTGGAGCCGGACATTGATTCAGATTAAGTCTCTTTTTTCATACATATCAGGACTTGAGAAAATCCCGCTTATTCTTTTTTATGATGCTGGCGATATGTGGCTGTCGCCAGGAGGACGTCACTTCATATGTCGATCCGTCAATCGGTACTTTGAATTACGGGAACGTCTTTGTCGGCCCGTGCGTTCCTTTCGGCATGATCAAACCTGGGCCGGACTGCGAACTCAGAAGCAATTCCGGGTGGAGCGGGCTGGATGTGCCGGTACGATTCTTTTCGCAGACTCATGTCAGCGGCACGGGAGGAGCGCCGAAATATGGAAACATCGGCCTGATGCCGTTCGTCGGCCAGCTTGATTCGCTTTACCATCCGTCCATGCGCGTATCAGAGCGGATGTCGCTCGGCTATTATTCGACTGAATTCGAGGGCTCCGGCATCGTGACGGAGATCACAGCCGGCCGCAAAACCGCATACTATCGTTTCACATATCCGGTCGAAGGTCAGAAGGCCTTGACTGTGAACGTCGGGCATTGTCTGGTCGGAGGCAGAGAGGGGAGTCCGAGCCGTCAGAGAGTCCTCGCATCCGAGGTTTCCGTGCTGTCCGACCATTCGCTGCAAGGCTGGTCGACCGTCTGCGGAGGGTGGAACAGAGGTACTCCATACACTGTTTATTTCAAGCTTGAGACGAGTTGCAGCTTTACTGTCGGAAAATCATTTGAAAGTGCTGTGAATCTGGTATTTCCGGATGATGCTGAAACTGTGGGACTGCGTCTTGGCATCTCTTTCCTGAGTACGGCCAAGGCGGCGGAGAACCTCGAAACAGAATTGTCCGGGAGGTCGTTCGATGAATTGAGAGAATCGCTGGTGGATGAATGGTCGGCATATTTGTCGAAGGTCAGGATTGACCGGAATTCGTCTGACTCTCAGAAGCGGATGTTCTATACGGCTCTCTATCATTCTGCTTTGATGCCGGTCGACAGGACGGGTGAATGGAGCGCCTGTGATCCTGGAGAGACGTATTATGATGATTTCTACTGTCTTTGGGACACTTACAGGACATCGCTCCCTCTGATTTCGTTGCTTGACCCGGAGCGCGTGTCGGCCATCGTCAACGGACTGCTTACCGTGTACCGGCATGATGGTTATCTGCCTGATGGCCGGAGCGGGAATTGCAACGGAAATACTCAGGGAGGGTCGAATGCCGACATCGTCATTGCAGATGCGTTCGTCAAAGGCATAGAAGGCATCGATTATGAGCAGGCTCTCGAGGCGATGCGCAAGGATGCCGAGGTCCCGCCTGAACCAGGGCGTGAATCTGAAGCCGGCCGCGGCGGGCTTCAGGATTATCTGGAACTTGGCTATGTCCCTTATGGCGTGCCCAAGTCAGGCACGCGCACGCTTGAGTATTCATACTGCGACCATGCAGTGGCAGTTGTTGCTGAAGGCCTTGGCTATAAGGAACTTGCCGATGCGTATTTCAGACGC
This sequence comes from Candidatus Cryptobacteroides sp., assembly GCA_045627265.1. Lineage (GTDB taxonomy): Bacteria > Bacteroidota > Bacteroidia > Bacteroidales > UBA932 > Cryptobacteroides. The sequence goes on along the minus strand of JAZQNI010000009.1, from coordinate 48,987 downwards.
TCCTGCAATTGGAGGAACATATTCGACGAGACGTATGAGTTCGACGGGATGAATGGCTTCGTGAGGCCGAAGGACCGCAACGGTGCGTGGGTCGAGCGGGACGATTCGCTTTCGCTCACGTTCACGCCGGACAAGTCTTTTGCTAAAGGATGGGGGCGGTTCTATTATGAGGCGAACGCTTATGAGATGTCTTTCTTCGCTCCGCACGATGTCGCCGCTTTGATTGAGCTGATGGGCGGACGGGAGGCCTTCCTGGAGCGCCTCGACCGCTTTTTCGATGAAGGCTGCTTCGATGTAGGCAACGAACCGTCTTTCCTGACTTCGTCTCTATATCATTGGGCAGGCAGGCCGGACAAGACAAGTTCGAGAGTCCTGAGCATAATCGACCATTGTTTCGGCGACGGGCCGGACGGTCTCCCGGGCAATGATGATTCCGGCGCGATGTCCTCATGGCTGGCATTCCATATGATGGGCTTGTATCCCGTAGCAAGCCAGGACATATATCTTATCCACACTCCAGTTGTCAGTTCATGCTCTATCGATGTCGGCGGCGGAAAGCGTTTCCGCGTGAAGACAAGGTCGTTGTCTGACACTGACAGATACATTGTCGGGGCTGAACTGAACGGGCGGGATTATCCATACTCCACCCTTCGTCACTCAGATCTCATGGCAGGTGGGACTTTGGTGCTGGAAATGGGCCCGGAGCCTTCGGCCTGGGGTGTAGAACTGTCTGAAATGCCGATTTCCTGTCTGAAATGATGCATTTTGGCTGAGATTTGCTAAATTTGTAAAGTGTAAAAACGTTAATACGATGAAAATCAATTGTTTGCTTTCGGCTGCCGCTTTGCTTGGCTTCGGTGCAGTCTTGTCAGCACAGCAGAAACCTGCTGTCGAATTCCCTGATTATCAGTTCACCGTTGTCAAGGAGAATCCTGTAACCCCTGTCAAGAACCAGTATAGAAGCGGTACCTGCTGGGTGTTCTCCACTCTCGGATTCGTTGAATCGGAGGTTATCCGCATCAACGATATCAAAGACGAAAGCAAGTATCCTGATTTTTCTGAGATGTTCGTTGTCAGCAAGTCCTATTTCGAAAGGGGATTGAAGTATGTCCGCCTTGACGGCATGCTCGGCTTTTCTGCAGGAAGCGAGGCTGACGATGTCCTCCATGTAATCAAGGATTATGGCCTTGTACCTCAGTCAGCCATGAACGGCATGAACTATGGTACCGAGCTTCCGGTCCAGGGAGAGATGGACGCTGTCCTGCACGGCTTCATCAGCGCAGCAGTGAAGAATCCTAACAAGAAGATGACCACCGCATGGCAGAACGCCTACAAGGGCATCCTGGATGCATATCTCGGTGAATGTCCTGAGACTTTCACCGTGGACGGAAAGGAATACACTCCGGCGACATACCGGGATTCGTTCAAGTTCAATCCTGACGATTATGTCACCCTGACCTCGTTCACGCATCATCCGTTCTATACCAAGTTCGCTATCGAGGTCTGCGACAACTGGCGCTGGGATGAGGCTTACAACCTTCCGCTTGACGAGATGATGGAGGTGCTCGACAATGCAGTCATGAACGGTTATACGGCAGCATGGGGCACTGATGTAAGTGAGCCTGGTTTCACCCGTCAGGGGATGGCGGTGCTCGTCAATACCGAGGCCAAGGTCACCACTGGTTCCGATCAGGAGCATTGGGTAGGTCCTGCAGTCGAGAAAGCTGATGCCAAGGCTTCCAAGAAGGGCGTCGACAAGCAGAAAAAAGAAATCCCTGCACCTGTCGAGTATGAGGCAACCCAGGAGTTCCGTCAGATTGCATTCGACAACAAGACCACGACTGATGACCATGGAATGCAGATCTACGGCATCGCCAAGGACCAGTTCGGAAACAAGTATTATATCGTGAAGAATTCATGGGGTGTCACCGGCAAATACGACGGTATCTGGTACGCCACCGAGAATTTCGTCAGAGGCAAGAGCATCGACATCGTTGTCCATAAGGATGCTGTCCCTCAGGCTATCAAGGATAAACTTGGAATCAAATGAAAAAACTGATCAAATATATTCCTGACGCTGTCACGTCGATGAATCTGCTCTGCGGAATCCTCGGCGTGATAGCTGCTTGTGACGGGAAGATGCAGTATGCGTTCCCGCTCATGCTTGCGGCCGCGCTTTTCGATTTCTGCGATGGTCTTGCAGCTAGGGCGCTGAATGCATATTCTGATATGGGCAAGGAGCTGGACTCTCTCTGCGACCTGGTCAGCTTCGGTGTCCTGCCTTCCCTGATGCTGGTTCAGCTGATGAGGCAGTGCACCTGGTCAAACAGCTGGCTGTGCTGTATCCCGGTGATAATCGCTGTGTTCAGTGCTTTACGTCTGGCGAAGTTCAATGTTGACGAACGTCAGCATGAGAGTTTCATGGGACTGGCCACTCCTGCTTCAGCCATGATATGCGGCTCTCTCAGCTATTTCGTGGCGACATGCCAGGATTCGTTCCTCACGCAATGGTGCTCCGGATTCGTGTTCATTCCGGTGCTTTGTGTGGTATTGAGCATATTGATGATCTGCGACCTGCCGATGTTCTCGTTCAAGCTCAAGTTCGGCAAGGGCTCCATGGATGCTGAGACAAAGGCACGCCTCGGCAAATGCCTGGCGTTCTTCGTGAACATCGCGATCATCATCGCGATAGTCGCATCTTTGTCGCTTAACTGGTCGCTGGTCGTCCTTCTCTCGTTCGTGGTCTACATCCTGATGAATGTAGTGTTCGCGGTGCTTGAGAAGTAAGCCGGTCCCGTCCGGACCGTCATTTTATCCTGAGATTCCTTTCTAACAGGTCCTGGAGGTCGTTCAGCCTGGCTTCATTGCCGGCGCCGAACACGATTACGGCGAGCAGGCCTTTGCGCACTTCCTGAGTGAGGAAGCGCATCGGGCTGTCGTCTTCGCAGAGTGCGGCGAATCCCCAGGCGCTCTTCCCGTTGAACTTGATCTTCTCGATCGGGTTGAAATCTTCCGGGTCGTCCTCACTGAATCCAACCGTCTCGGCATAGTTGGCGAATGCCTGATCTTCCGCCGTCTCACCTTCCGGCATGTCGCCGGCATAGACATCGATGAACATCGGTGATTCCTTTGGATTCTTGCTGTTCAGGGTCGCTTCGAAATGGGTCACTTCGTAGCCTGATTCGTCGAGGAATGTTTCAGTTTCGCTAATCCACTGGTGGGGAAGTCTGAGCTGGATATCGTAAGACATGTCTTTCTGTTCTTGAGTTGATGCAAATATAAGAATCTGATTTGAAAAAAGACGTATATTTGCTTCCGTTATATCATGCGTTTGAAATGAAGCCCATTAGAATCTCCTGCATCCTGCTTGCCGTGTTGCTGTCCGCCGCCTGTTCCGGACCGGCCGGGACTGTGGCAGACATGCAGGACCCGCCTTCTTCAATCCGGGATATTCCTGTGCCGAAGGGATATGCAAGGGCGTCCGATGATCAGGATTCTTTCTGCGTATATCTACAGAGTCTCCGCCTCAAGTCACCGGGTACTGTCGCACGCGCTTACAATGGCAAGGTGTCGGAATATGACCATCTGACTTATGCTGTGCTCAGGATGAGCATTGGAGGGGACCCATATCTGCAGTGCGCGGATGCAATAATCAAGCTTCGTTCTGAGTTTCTGTGGAATGCTGGCAAGGAGGATGATATCTCTTTCCATTTCACGAACGGATTCGAATGCCCGTATTCCAGGTGGAGGGATGGGGCACGCCCGGCCAAGGCGGGAGATGATGTGTTCTGGTGCGACGGTGCTGCCTCTCCAGACTCATCCTTTGCCTCATTCCAGGCTTACCTGCATGTGCTATATACTTTTGCCGGGACCAAGTCTCTTGCCGATGAGATGGAGCCCGTTCCGGAAAAGGATGGAATCAGGGTCGGCGATGTGCTGAATGTCGGAGGTACTCCCGGGCATGCAATGATTGTCGCAGATGTCGCTGTGAACAAGTTGACAGGACGGCAGGCCGTCCTTCTTGTACAGGGCAATACTCCAGCTCAGGATCTGATTGTCTTGAAGAACGTCAAGAATCCCGGTCTTTCTCCTTGGTTCAGGGTCAGACGTGGTGTAGTCAGGACTGAAAAGTGGACATATGAGATGGATAAACATCATTTCCGCTTCAAATAAAATTTTTTATAAAAAAGTTTAAGAAAATTTTGTAGAAATAAATTTAATAACTATATTTGTATCGGGTTGAGCAAGAGATGCGTTCTGCACCCGTCAACCTGTTTGGTTATTAGTTTTAGTGTTATTAATTATGTGGTAAGTATGAGTGTTCGCGCGTGAGCGTCAATACTCATTTTTCTTTTTATTATTTCGCTTATATTTCCTATTTTTACAAAAACGTAAAAATAATACACAACCTGATGGACAAACTGTTTTCAATCGCATCTGAATTTGCACTGGAGGGCGTTGTTTCCTGCGTGAAACCCCTTGGAGAAGGATTCATCAATGATACATACACGGTAAGTGTGGAAGGGAAGGAAGGACCTGCCTATATCTTGCAGCGTAAGAACCACATTGTGTTCCCGGATGTCCCTGCCATGATGGACAATATCGCCAGGGTCACAGCACATATCAAGAAAAAAGTGGCCGATCCTCTCAGAGAGACTTTGACCGTCATCCCGACCAAGGATGGCAAACTGTATCACAAGGATGCAGAAGGCAATTTCTGGGCAATGACTTTGTTTATCGCCGGTACGATGAGCTACGTCAAGGCCGATACTCCTCAAATGGCATATCAGGGCGGTCTTGGACTAGGACAGTTCCATCTTCTCGTTTCTGATTTCACCGAGCCTCTCGCCGAGGTGATCAAGGGATTCCACAACATCCGCTGGCGTTTCCAGCAGTGGGATGAGTCGCTCGCAAGAGATGCTGCCGGCCGGGTCAAGGATCTTGCAGAGGAGATTTCCTGGATCGAATCCAGAAGGGAGGAGATGCTTGATTTCTGGAGCAAGTATGAAAATGGCATCATACCGTGCAGAGTCACGCACAATGATACCAAGATCAGTAATTTCCTTTTCAACAGCAGCGACCAGTCCCTGCTCTGCGCCATCGATCTCGATACGATGCTGTCTTCGACGATGCTCAATGATACTGGTGACGCCCTTCGCTCGTACACCAATACCGGAGATGAGGATGACCGTAATCTCGATAATGTTTCCATGAGCATGGACATGTTCAAGGCTTATATGGAAGGATATCTCTCGATGATGGGCAAGTCGTTGAGCGAGAGCGAGATCGAATACCTTGCTTTCAGCGGTCTCTATATCACTTATGAGCAGGTCCTGAGGTTCCTCATGGACTACATCGACGGAGATACATATTACAAGATCAAGTATCCTGAGCATAATCTCGTCCGTACCTGGGCTCAGTACAAGCTTCTCACCAGCATGGAGTCACAGCTTGATGAGATGAATGCTGTAGTCCGCAAGTTGATCGCAGGGTAGTTGTCACTCATCTGGGGTAGTATGAGTGCGTTCAAATGGATAGCGGGATTGCTCGGTTGGGCCTCTGGTGGTCCGATCGGTGCTCTGCTGGGCTTCTGGATAGGTTCGATGATAGAATCGAGCCTTGATTCCTTCAAGGGACTCAACGAAAGTGGCAGGCGGCCGTCTTCTGGTTATTCGGCTTCAGAGCAGCGCAACAGCTTCATGATGAGTCTGCTTGTGCTTTCGTCGGCCGTGATCCGTGCTGATGGCAAGTTCCTGCAGTCGGAGTTTGATTATGTCAAAGCTTTCATAAGGAGGAATTTCGGTGAGCAGGCTGTGGATGAGGCCATGCGCATCCTTGATGATCTGAACCGCAAGGAGATAAACATTTATTCGGTCGGCGCCCAGATCTCGATGTACATGAACTATTCTCAGAGGCTGCAGCTGATGCATTATCTGGCTGATCTGGCCGCTGCGGACGGGGAAGTATGTGAGCAGGAGAGGAATGTGCTGTACGCTATCGCATCGGCCATGGGTGTGACTTCGTCCGATGCCGATTCCATTCTTGCGATGTTTTCCAAGTCGGCCGATTCTGCCTATGCTGTCCTGGAGATATCCCCGGATGCAACTGATGATGAGGTGAAGTCGGCGTACAGACGTCTTGCGATGAAGAACCATCCTGACAAGGTGGCTCAACTCGGTCCAGAGGTGCAGAAGGCGGCCCAGGAAAAATTCCAGAAGATCCAGGCGGCTTACGAGACCATCAAGAAGCAGCGCGGAATGAACTAGATACTGAATTCCATCCTTTCTCCTGTGGCGGGATGTGTGAATTCGATATGGTCGGCACACAGTTGGAGGCATTCGCCTTCGGCTGTGTGTCCTCCGTATAGACGGTCTCCTTTGATCGGGTGGCCCAGGCCTTGCGGGTGTGCGGCGTGGACTCTGAGCTGGTGTGTGCGGCCGGTCAGGGGAGTGAACCTCACATCGATGCTCCCGTCGGCGTTCTTGCCGATGATTTCATATTCGGTTACGGCCGCCTTCCCGTCGATCTTGTCCATTATCTGGCGGGGTCTGTCCAGCCAGTCGAGGGTGAGCGGCAGCTCGATTCTTCCTTTGTCGCCGGCAATGAGCTCGACCGTTCCCTCGGGGATCAGTGTAGCTCTGTATGTCTTGCGGACTGTCCTGGCCGAGAACTGTTTCTGAATGTCGGCCTGGGCCGCTTCCGATAAAGCGAATATGATCAGTCCTGAGGTGTCCATGTCAAGCCGGTGACAGGCGAAAACCTGCTTTCCGATATTTCTCTCCAGTGACTCCTGAAGGGATTCCTGCCCGTTTTTGCCAGGAACAGCGAGCTGGCCGGATTCTTTTCTCGCAATGATGATGCTCTCGTCCTTGAAAAGAATGGCAGACCCTGTTCCGACGGCCTTGGACAGCGGGTTCGGCTCGACTTCAAGACCTTGGAGCATGAATTCAAGCAGCGGACCGCATTTGCCTGTGCATGAGGGATAAAAGCATCCGTGAAGACGTATCTCCCGGGAAGGGGAGGCGCCATACCAGAACTCGCCCATGGCTAGTGGCTTCAGCCCGTGCAGATATGCGTATTGCAGCATTTTCGGGGCCGCACATTCGCCAGTGCCCGATGGCGGGACTATGCCTTTCCGCGCAAATACTTCAGCGATGCTGAGGCTCTGACCTTTGGCGTTGGAGACGATGAACTGGTCGAAAATCCATTCCTGGAGTTCGATTGACATCTCCCGGCGGACCTTTTTGAGTGATGCGGCTTCTTCTTGAGCCGTCTCACCGGATGAGATGCGTCTGTTGTTGGCGCTGATTGTTGCTTCTGTCTGTTTGAAATGTCCTTCCGGATCAAGCAGGTCGTAGATCGGGGGGACGAATCCGTCGACGATGTTGCGCCCTCCGGCTAGTCCTGAGAAGCCGTTCAGAAAACTGATGCCGCCGTCAGGCTCCTCCACCATCATGACTCCCAGCATCTTGCCTTCGGCGAAAAGGGACCTGAGCTCCGGGTCTGAATCGATGCGGCTGATGAGCCGTCGCGATGCGGAGACTATTTCTGCGTGCGGAGTGTAGCAGAATGGGTATGTGAACCTTTCGGGCTTCACTATGCTTGAATGAATTTCTGGAGCTCGGCGTATACTCTGTGGACCGGGAAGCCCATGACATTGAAGTAGGAACCTTTCATCTCAGTGATGCCGATATAGCCGATCCATTCCTGGATGGCATATGCGCCTGCCTTGTCGTATGGCTTGTAGGTGTCGATGTAATAGTCGATCTCGCTGTCTGTCAGCTCCTTGAATGTGACCAGAGTGACGTCGGAAAAGGTTTCTTCCCGTTTGTTGTCCCTTATTGTGACCGCGGAAATCACTTCGTGTGTCTTGCCTGACAGGGTTTTGAGCATGTCGACAGCCTGCTCCCTGGAGTGCGGCTTGCCAAGTATGACCTTGTCGCAGAGGACCATGGTGTCCGAGGTGATAAGGATTTCTCCTTCGGCCAGGGGGCGGTGGAAGCCGTGAGACTTGCCTGTCGACATAAGGGCTGGGACCTCGTGATGCGGGGTGTCGGGACTGAAGGTCTCCTCGAAGTTGTTCCTTGTATCTACTTCGAAATCAATATCAAGGCCTTTGAGCAGCTCTTTGCGCCTCGGTGATCCGCTGGCCAGGATGATGTGCTTGCCGTTAGTGTCCATCAATATTGTTTTTCGTATGACTCGACATCGAATACCCATTTGCCCTGCGCCTTGAGGATGCGCTCGGAGAGGTCCCTGATGCATCCTTTGCCTCCCGGGAACGGCGATACGAAGTCGGCAGCTTCCTTGGCTTCGGCGACCGCGTCGGCCGGAGCGACTCCGAGACCTGCCGCCTTGATGACGGAAACGTCGGGGATGTCGTCACCGACGTACGCCACTTCTTCAGGCTTGAATTTGTATTTCTCGCAGAAATGCTTGAAGTCCTTCATCTTGTCGCGGCATCCGAGGTAGATGTCCTCTTCCTTGGCACCGCAGGTGCGGAATCTGGCCACGATGCTGCGTGACCGGCCGCCGGTGATGATGGCGACTGTCAGCCCGGCCATCTGGGCCATCCGCAGACCCATGGCATCCTTGGCATTGTAGATGCGTAGGAGGTTGCCGTCGTCGAAGCAGATGAGACTGCCGTCAGTCATGACGCCATCGACGTCCAGCGTGATGGCTTTGATTCTGGTCAGGTCTGTCATTGCTGTGGGGACTATGATTTCGAGCCGCCGTTCATCGGGCCGAAGTCGGAAAGGTTGAATGTGCCTTTAGGTTCTCCGCCGAGGTTGACGGGGCCGAACTGTGACTCATATTTGCTGATGTTGTCCGCAAGTGCGTTCAGCAGCCTCTTGGCGTGTTCGGGAGTCATCACGATGCGGTTGCTTACTTCCGGTTTCGGGAGTCCAGGGAGCACGGTGGCGAAGTCGATTACGAACTCGCTGTGTGAGTGGCTGATAATCGCGAGGTTGGAGTATGATCCCTTTGCTACCTCGGGCTTGAGGTCGAGGCTGATCTGTTTTTTTTCGTTTTCCATCAGATTCTGTGTTTCGTTATGAAAAAGAGCGACATCGTATGTTGCCGCTCTTGTGGTGAAGCTTAGCAGATTTGAACTGCTGACCTCTTGCCTGTCAAGCAAGCGCTCTGAACCAGCTGAGCTAAAGCTTCGTGTTTCTGCAAATATAAGTATTAATTGGCGAAAACGGAAGCACTTCTGCTAAAATATCCGTATATTTGCGTGATTTAGGCAAAAAATGTTTTACAACATATGGAATTAAGTGCAAAATACAATCCGGCTGAAGTTGAAGATAAGTGGTATGCTTATTGGCTGGACAACAAATTCTTTCATTCTGAACCTGACGAAAGGGAACCATATACCATCGTGATACCTCCGCCGAACGTGACTGGTATCCTCCACATGGGACACGTACTCAACAACACCCTCAATGACGTGTTGATCCGCAAGGCCCGCATGGACGGCAAGAACGCATGCTGGGTGCCTGGTACCGACCATGCTTCCATCGCTACGGAAAACAAGGTCGTTGCGAAGCTGAAATCCATGGGTATCAACAAGGAAGATCTCACCAGAGAGGAGTTCCTCAAGTATGCATGGGAATGGAAGGAAGAGCACGGCGGCATCATCCTCAAGCAGCTCCGCAAACTCGGCGCATCATGCGACTGGGACCGTACCCGCTTCACCATGGAGCCGGAACTTACGGACGCGGTGATCAATACTTTCGTCTATTTCTATAAGAAGGGATGGATCTACAGGGGAGTCAGGATGGTCAACTGGGATCCGGAAGGACACACTGCGGTAAGTGACGACGAGGTCATCCACAAGGATACCCAGAGTCATTTCTACCATCTCCGTTACTATATATCAGATGGCGCCGGCAATCCTACGGACAAGTATCTGGTGATTGCGACAACCCGTCCGGAGACTATCATGGCCGATGCCGCGATATGCGTCAATCCTGCCGACGAGCGCCATCACTGGCTCAGGGGCAAGAAGGTCATCATACCTCTCATCAACCGTGAGATCCCTGTCATCGAGGATGACTATGTAGAGATGGATTTCGGGACAGGATGCCTCAAGGTTACTCCTGCACATGACGTACACGACTACGAAATCGGCCTCAGGCACAATCTTCCTGTGCTTGACATCATAGATGATCACGGCCGCCTGAACGAGAAGGCGCAGATCCTTGTCGGACAGGACCGTTTCGAGGCCAGGAAGAATATCGTCGGTCTCCTTCAGGAGGCGGGCTGCCTCGAGAAGATCGAGGACTACACTTCACCGGTCGGCTATTCCGAGCGTACGAACGCTGTCATCGAGCCCCGTCTGAGCGCTCAATGGTTCCTCAAGATGGAGGATCTGGCCCGCGAAGCTCTTGCAAGCGTGGAAGAAGGACGCGTAAAGTTCATTCCGGACAAGTATCGCAACACATATCGCCACTGGATGGAGACGGTCAAGGACTGGTGCATCAGCCGTCAGCTCTGGTGGGGCCAGCGGATTCCTGCATATTACCTTCCTGATGGAAGCTATGTGGTTGAATCTACTCCTGAAGAGGCCCTCAAGGCTGCTCAGGCTATTAATCCAGAGTATACCATGGACGACTTGAAGCAGGATGAGGATGTTCTCGATACCTGGTTCAGCAGCTGGCTGTGGCCTATTTCTGTGTTCGATCCTCAGATGCCTGGCAATCCGGAACATAAGCCGAACAAGGACCTGGCATATTACTATCCTACCAACGACCTTGTGACTGGTCCGGACATCATCTTCTTCTGGGTGGCTAGAATGATCATGGCGGGCAACGAATACATGCATGAGGAGCCGTTCCGTAATGTGTACTTCACCGGTATTGTCCGCGACAAGCTCGGGCGTAAGATGTCAAAGACTCTCGGCAACAGCCCGAACCCTCTTGACCTAATCGAAAAGTATGGCGCTGATGCCGTCCGTCTCGGAATGCTTCTCTGCAGCTCTGCAGGAAACGACATCCTCTATGACGAGACCCAGGTCGAGCAGGGAAGAAACTTCTGCGGCAAGATATGGAACAGCTACCGTCTGGTGAGCGGTTGGAATGTGGATGCAAATGCGGAACAGTCTGAGGCTAATGCGGTTGCAGTGGCCTGGTTCAAGAATAAGTTAAACCAGACAGTGGAGCTTGTCGAAGACAGTTACAGCAAGTTCCGTATTTCGGATGCTTTGATGGCGATATATAAACTCTTCTGGGATGAGTATTGCTCATGGTATCTCGAGGCTATCAAACCGGCATATGGCGCAGGTATTGACAAGGCTACTTATGAGGCGACACTTTCATTCTTCGAGGATCTGCTCAAGCTTGTCCATCCAGTGATGCCGTTCATCACTGAAGAACTCTGGCAGGCTATGGCGGAGAGGAAGGAAGGGGAGACCATCATGTTCGCTTCCAGCCCTAAGTGCGCTTCATATGATGCAAAGCTGCTTGCTGATTTTACTGCTGCACAGGAAGCGGTGAATGGAGTCAGAGGTATCCGTCAGCAGAAGAATGTTTCTCCAAAGGAGTCTCTTTCCGTTATCGTGGATTCCGCCTTCCCGATGGCTGTTGCATGCGTGGTCGAGAAGCTGGCTAATGTCAAGGTCGCGGCCGGTGTCGCAGAAGGGACTGGAGCTTCGTTCATGGTCGGGACCAGCCAGGTATTCGTGGCTTTGGAAGGACTCGTGAATGTGGATGAGGAGATCGCCAAGATCAAGAAGGACCTCGAGTATCAGCAGCAGTTCCTTGCATCTGTCCGCAAGAAGCTCTCCAATGAGTCATTCGTGGCTCATGCTCCGGAGAAAGTTATTGCTGTTGAGAGACAGAAAGAAGCTGATTCCCTCTCTAAGATAGAGAGTTATGAAGCTGCTCTTAAAGCATTGGTAAAATAGGAGGATACGGATGATTTCCATAGACGACCTTACTGTAGCATTTGGCAACCAGATCCTTCTGGATCATATTAACTTCCATATCAGCGAAGATGACAAGATAGGTCTGGTTGGTAAGAACGGAGCCGGCAAGTCGACGTTGATGAAAATCATCTGTGGGATGAACAATCCTACTTCGGGGCGTGTGGACAAACCGTCTCACGTCAATATCGGTTACCTTCCTCAGATAATGGAGCATCATCGTGGCCGCTCGGTCATCGATGAGGCTCTTACTGCCTTTGATTCTTTGCTCCAGGTTGAACGTGACATAGATGAAGTTTCGCGTCAATTGGCAGATAGAACTGATTATGAATCAAAGGCGTATGCCGACCTTATCGCTCGTCTCAACGATCTCAATGACCATCTTGCTGTGAATCAGTCGGAGCCACTTGAAGTCCAGGCAAGAAGGACTCTTCTTGGCCTTGGCTTCAGGGAAGATGAACTTCAGCGAAAGACAGAAACCTTCAGCCAGGGGTGGAACATGCGTATCGAGCTGGCCAAGATACTTCTTTCCAATCCGGATGTCATGCTTCTTGACGAGCCGACGAACCATCTTGATATCGAATCCATCGAATGGTTGGAGTCGTATCTTGCAAATTGTCGTTCTTCGATTGTCCTTGTGTCCCATGACAGGAAGTTCTTGGATACTGTCACCAACCGTACGGTCGAGATTATGCTCGGTCACATCCATGATTACAAGGTGCCATATTCCAAGTATCTGGAATTGAGAGCCGAACGTATTGCTCAGCAGACTGCTGCGTACGAGAACCAGCAAAGGATGATCGAGAAGACGGAGGAATTCATCGCCAAGTTCAAATACAAGCCGACCAAGTCGAATCAGGTGCAGTCACGCATCAAGGCTCTGGAGAAGCTGGACAGGGTTGAAATCGATGAGACTGACAACGTTACCATGGCGGTGAAGTTCCCGCCGTCTCCTCGTTCAGGCGATATTGCATACAAGACAACTGAATTGACTGCGGGTTATCCTCAGAAGGTTGTTTTCCGGGATGCGGAGATTGAAATCAAGAGGGGTGAGAAGGTTGCCCTTGTCGGCAGGAATGGAGAGGGGAAGACCACACTCATCAGGACAATGATGGGAGAGTTGGACCCTATTTCCGGGGAATCCAGGGTCGGGCACAATGTCAGCATTGGCTATTTCGCTCAGAATCAGGAAGATGTTCTTGATAAAAGCGAGACCGTATATGGCACTTTGGACAGGATTGCGGTGGGGGATATCCGTACCAAGTTGAGAGATATCCTTGCGGCTTTCCTTTTCCGTGGAGAGGATATTGACAAACGTGTTTCCGTGCTTAGCGGAGGCGAACGGGCAAGACTCGGCATGGCCAAGCTGATGCTGCAGAGTCACAATCTTCTGGCTTTGGATGAGCCGACAAACCATATGGACATCAAATCCAAGGATGTCCTGAAGCGGGCGCTGAAATCATATGATGGTACAATAATCATTGTATCTCATGACAGGGATTTCCTTGATGGGCTTGTGGACAAGGTGTACGAGTTCCGTGATGGTAAGGTCCGCGAACACCTCGGTGGTATCAGCGATTTCTTGGAGCGCAGGAAACTGGAGACTCTCCAGGAGCTTGAACGTAAATCTGATTGTCCTGTACAGCCAAAAGAAGAAAGTGCAAAGTCTTCTGCTCCTGGGCAGGAAAGGACGGCTGCCAGTTCTTATGAGGAGCGTAAGGCCCAATCAAAACAGAACCGGAAGGTGCGCGACAGGATATCCTATCTTGAGCATGAGATCGAGAAGCAGGAAAAGAGGATGGCGGAAATCGAAGCTGTTTTGTCCAATCCTTCTCCATCGGACGACATAATGGACCTGACCCGGGAGTATCTCGAATGTAAAAGGGATCTCGATGCCAAGACTGAGGAGTGGGGGACTCTTCTGGACTGATTTCTCGGTATATAACATTTTTGTTAATAGCCTAAACAAAAATGTTATATGTCCTGTTAATCAGTAATTTCAAGCGAATCTACGATATATTTTCTCAATTCATTGAGTGCGGATGCTGCAAAGCGCTCGATATTTCTTTTTCTATCATTCTTGTAGTTGAACCTGGCTGTTTTCGTCCCTTCAGGACCTGATATTCCGATCCATACGGTGCCTGCGGGTTCGTGTTCGTCTCCATACGAATCGGCCCAACCTGTTGTCGCAACTGAGTAGGTACTTCCGTTCAGTGCCCTGACTCCTTCTGCCATTTCACCGACCACTTCGCTGCTGACAATCCCATATCTATTTATTGTCTCCTCTTTGACTCCCAACAGTGCTTTCTTGACAGGGACAGCATACGAGGTTACTGATCCAAGATAGTACTCGGAAGCCCCTGGGACAGTAGTAATGAGATGTGAAATCATGCCACCGGTGCAGGATTCGGCTGCACATAGAGTCCTGCCGGTACCACGAAGCAGTTGCCCGATGGCTGCTTCAAGGCTGCTGTCTTCGAATGAGTAGATATATTCCCCTATGATTCCCTTGAGTTCATCGATCTTTTGTGAAATACGCTTCTCTGACTCAGTCTTATCGCCTCCATAGATTGAAAGTCTCAACCTTACACCTGTCAGCTGGTTTGGGAGATAGGCGAGATGCATGTCTTCAGGCAACTGTGTCTCCCAGACTTCGATTTTCTTTGCAAGTGCAGATTCTGCCAATCCGTAAGTCATTATAGTCTTATGATATATGTCATCTAAGCTAAAGCTATACTTTATGTCGGTCATAACATCTGGCAATGCTCCAATTGCTTCGAATGGAACCCCTGGAAGCGAATAAAGTGCACATGGATGCCCGTATTTTTCTTTATCAAAGCGGAACACCATTATAGGGGCAGTCCCTTTTCTGTTTGGGATGACTTCGCAGGTGTCCGGTACCATCGCCTGCTGGAGATTGATGTCAAGCACGTCAAGACCTCTGGAGTGCAGGATGTTGCATACAATCTGTCTTTGGGTTTCATTCTCGACGAATGACTTGCTTCCGGACAATTCGGCCAACGCATTTTTCGTGATGTCGTCCTTGGTTGGTCCAAGACCTCCTGTAACGATTACTATGTCGTGGTTAGCTAATTCTGTATCTAGTTGATTTATAATGGTCTCCCGGTCGTCACCTATAGAAAGCATGTGCTTTACCCGGATTCCGGCGGCGTTCAATTCCCGAGAGATGGCCGAGGAGTTTGTATCGACGATCTGACCAATCAGGATCTCATCTCCGATTGTACATATAGATGCGGTTGTCATTGTTCATTTGGTGTTTTTAGACAAGTACTTGACTGTCTTTCTGAAATGTTTCTTTACTTGGACAAGATTTGCTCCGGCATTCATAAGCTCCATGGCCTTTTCGGCTGTGTCCGCACTGCCGCATGCGATAATCGGATATCTTCCTTTCGTAATCGATGAAATTGTCCGGACCAGTTCCAGAGGGTAGGCTTCACATCCGGCTATTATTCCATCTACTCCGGAATACATCATGTAGTCCAGAAGACTTTCAAGGTTGGGTCTTGCAATCGTGGCGCTGACTCTGATGAAAAGAGGTTTACTGATCTCATAGCATGACCGGATATCTAGAAGTTCATCAACGGCTTCCGATATGTATTCCACATTCTGCAATGATATGATCCCATCTTTGTTTTCGCGGAAAGAGTCGATTACGAACATGTCCACAAAATCGTACAACCTGGAGAAAGAGTCGACAAGATCCTTTGTCACGCTCTGGCCATCCAAGTACTTTTGAGATGAGGCCAGATTGGCCATTATCAACGTCTTAGGATGTTTTTTTTGAATATTTTCTATAGCAAGTTTTACATTGCCTTGCTTGTGGTCGTTTCTTCGGGATAAGCGTCTTATCAAGGATTTGACGGTATTTTGAGAGTCATCGACAGGGGATAGAGGACCGATTTCGACAAAACTGGCGAAACGGAGGTGGTTGTATCTTTCCCCATTCGGATCGAGGCCACGCGAAGCGCCGATCGGATGAGGGAAGTCCATTCCGAATAGTTCTTGCCTCAAAGCCGGATATTCCCTTTTCTTGAAAAGTTCCATAAGCATAGATGTTTTCAACAGTCAAACTTACGAAAATATATTGGCTTTTCAAGGTTTATTTGAGTTCCAGGAATGTGTTGTCGTCGTAAAAGATGATGACTTTCGATATCTTGTGCGAAGCAGCTGGAGCCTCGTCTATGATGCCATCATGATTGTTTTCTTCCTTTGCTGGTTCATTCCAGGTCTGTTCCTCAGGGAAAAGAGTCGCTTCCTCCTGAGAGTTTCTTTTTGGGTCTTCAATCTGGGCTGGATTGAATATAACGGATTCTTGAGCAACAGACTTGTACATCCGGCCTTTTCCGTTGATCAGCCATTCCAGATTGAGGTCGGGGAAGTGTGATGCCGTGCTCACAAGGAAATCGAATCCTGGCTTGTTTCTTCCTGCGAGGATATGTGATACGCTTGCACGTGCTACGCCGATTTCGTCTGCAAACTGAGCTTGTGTCAGGTTTTCTGCTGAAATAAACTGCTGAAGTCTGTTGTTCATGTTTATTGTCCGTTATCTGTGACAAATGTAATCACATCAGCTTTAATATCCAAGTGATGATTACATAAATATGATGTTAATATATGTTAATAAGTTGAAAGTTTGTTGATAAGCTCTTTGTCAGGTAATTATTCTTTTAATTAGATTACTAAATGCAACTTATTGATTTTATGGAATATAGCTTTGTTTAATTATCGTTATCAACAACCCTGTTTCAAGTTTTTGTCCGTAGATGAAATAAATCAGTGCCCCGTATCAGTGATAAACATTAGTCTATGTTTGATAATATACTGATTCTAAGCATAATACATATATGATGATTTAGCCATAAAATCACCTTATGGATTAATGCTTCCAATTGATTTAGAATTTGTTACATTTTACATGTGTTAATTTTTGTGAATTTACATTTGGAGATTATTTGGGAGTCTGATGAGTTTACTTTTGTAAAATGGGGGATGTGTGTGTCAGAATTGACTTGAATTGGATGAAGAATGGAAACAGTTTGCTATTTTTGTGTAATAAAACTGAAAGGAAAAGATAATGATTGATATTAAGATAAAGGATTTCAACTATCCTCTACCGGACGAGCGTATAGCGAAGTACCCGCTTCCGGAACGTGATTCATCCAAATTGCTACACTACTCTGGCGGGAAGATCGACGAATATGTTTTCCGCGATATCCCTGATCTGCTCCCGGAGAATTCCCTCATGATATTCAATGACACTAAGGTTGTCCCAGCCAGACTTTTCTTTAAAAGGGATTCCGGTGCCCACATTGAGATATTCTGTCTTGAGCCTGTTAATCCTCCTGAATACAATACGATATTTGCTTCCACGGAAACTTGCCGTTGGAAGTGCGTCATCGGCAACGCTAAGCGCTGGAAGGGGGATATCCTTCATTTCGATAATGTCGCAGGTGATGATGTCGTCGCTGAAATCGACCTGAAGGCTGAACTTGTGGAAAGGGACGGACAGACTGGTGTTGTAGAATTTACCTGGGAAAAAGGGATGTTGTTCTCGAATGTCCTGGATGTCTGCGGTAGGGTGCCGATACCTCCATACCTTAACCGCGAGACAGAAAGCATCGACCTGGAGCGATACCAGACGACTTATGCCCATATCCGCGGCTCTGTTGCGGCTCCGACCGCGGGTCTTCATTTCACCGAGCAGGTGCTTGCCCGTATCCGCGCCAGGGGCATAGAGACGTATAATGTATGTCTTCATGTCGGGGCTGGCACATTCTTGCCTGTAAAGAGTGAAAATGTCGCCGATCATCCGATGCACAGGGAGCCGTTTGCTGTCGATGCAGCATTGATTCGTCAGCTCGCTGCCGGAAGCAGGCCGGTTGTCGCAGTCGGCACGACGTCGGTGCGCACACTCGAATCCCTCTACTATGCAGGTGTCGTCTGCATTGAGACTGGTAAGCCGGAAGATGTTGACCAATGGGCGCCATACAGAAGGGAGTACGACTATTCAACTAAAGAATCGCTTGAGGCTTTGGCGGATTACCTTGATGCCAATGGACTTGAGAAGCTGGTGATCGGTACAAGAATCATCATCGTGCCAGGTTTCAAGTTCCGCATTGTCGACAAGCTCGTGACAAACTTCCATCAACCGGAGAGCACGTTGCTGCTTCTTATCTCTGCATTCGTGGGAGGGGACTGGAGGACTATCTACGACTATGCTCTGGCGAACGGTTTCCGCTTTTTGAGCTATGGTGACAGTTCTCTTCTCAACAAAGTTGAGAATCAAGCAAAATGATTATATTTGTAAGGTACAACGAAAACTGAACCTTGATTATGGAAGAAACTCCACAGAATAAATTCGACGATATTGTTCCGTACACTGACGAAGAAGCCTTGCAGGCCATTGCAGCCCTGTCGAAGCATCGTAACATAAGATTGATATCCAAATATCTGTTCCCGTCCCAGCCTTCAGACTATCTGAAGAATGCTCTTCTTGAAGTCAAGAGCGTCGAGGAATTCCAGATGTCCATCATGTTGAAGTTCGTCGCATGGGTCATCGAGAACAGCACTGACGGACTTACTTTCGATGGCGTCGAGAACATTCTCGATCTGGGAGGTGCGAAATTCCTTGCCATGTCGAACCACAGGGACATTGTCCTCGATCCGGCATTCACCCAGTACATGCTGATGCTCAACAACATACCTTTGACGGAAATCGCGGTCGGCGACAATCTGATCAAGGACAGCAAGACCGTGGAATATCTGCTCCGCTGCAACCGTATGATCAAAGTTGTGCGCGGCGTCGGTGCGAGGGAGCTTTATCTCTCGTCGCAGGTGCTTTCGCGTTATATCCGCCAGACCATCACCGGCAACAAGAACTCAGTATGGATCGCCCAGCGCCAGGGGCGCACCAAGGATGGCATCGACACCACCGAGCAAGGTCTGTTGAAGATGTTCGACATGAGCGGTACCGGCACCTTCCTCGAGAATTTCAAGGAGCTCAACATCGTTCCGCTGAGCATTTCTTACGAGTATGAGCCGTGCGATGTGCGCAAGGCCAGGGAGAAGTTGATTTCCAGGACAGAGAAATACGTCAAGAAGCGCAATGAGGATATGCACAGCATCATAATGGGCATACGTCAGCAGAAGGGGCGTGTGCATCTGCATGTCGGCAAGCCGTTGACCTCGGAAGAGATCGCTGAGGCTTCCCTTTGCGACAAGAATGACCGCTACCAGGCGATCAGGCATCTTGTTGATCGTCGTGTGATCGATGGATATCGTCTCTGGCCTACCAACTACCTCTGTTATGACAAGGTGTTCGGAGGTAACAAATATGCAGACAAATATACGGAGGAGGATGTGATCAAGTTCGAAGCCTATATGGACCACAGACTCTCCAAAGTCGAACGTTGTTACAGGAACGACGATCTCAAGGATATATTCCTGCGTATTTATGCCAACCCTGTCCTTTCTAAGGAAAATCTCGAAATTTGATGCATATGGCAGGCTCCGGACAAAGATTGGCTTTGGATATCCACTGCCTTGGCATATTGGACCAATACAGACAGAACATGCCTGTATATGAGTTGCTGGAAAAGAAGCTCCGCGAGATATTGGCGGAGAGGATTGCAGAAAGCGGCTTGTATGTGACAGCCGTCGAGACCAGGATAAAGAAAGAGGACAGCCTTATAGGAAAACTTGAGCTTAAAGGTTCCAAGTATCAGACAATCTATGATATCACTGATATTGTTGGCGGACGTGTCATTACTTTCTACTCGGAAGAGGTCGATAAGATTGCTTCGCTCCTGGACCACACTTTCGAGGTCGATTGGCAGAATAGCGTTGACAAGAGGAAGATGCATGAGCTCAACAGTTTCGGTTACAATTCCCTGCACTATATCTGCCGTATTCCAGAGTCGCTGTACTCTGATCCGGACTACCCTCAGCTGAACAATATCCGTTTTGAAATCCAGATGCGCACGGCGTTGCAGCATGTCTGGTCGACCATGAACCACGACATGGGGTACAAGAACGGCGTCGACATACCGAAAGAGCATCTAAGAAGCATGAACCGTCTCTCCGGCCTGCTCGAGCTTGTGGATGAGCAGTTCACGACTATCCGTTCGGAGATCATCGATTACAGGCGCAAAGCTCTTGCTTTGGTCGACAGCGGCGATTTCGACCAGGTTCGTCTGGATACCGAGACTTTCCGCAGCTATCTCCAGCTGAAGCCGTTCGATAAGCTAAACTGCAAGATTGCATCACTCAATCATGCGGAAATACACGAATCAACGTTGATGCCGTACCTCCAGATTTTGCTTGATGTCGGCTTCAAGACCCTTGGCGACGTGGAGAAGTTGATTGCCGATCATTTCGATGACGCTTATCATCTGGCCATGCACCAGCTCGGCAATACGGATATCGACATCATCAGTTCGACCGTGGGCATCCAGAACTTGCTTCAGACCTACATTGTCGCCAACGGCGGTGGAAAGATCGGCCTCAAGAGGATGTATGACCAGCTGTTGGGCGAGTCTGATGCCAACATGTGCCGTGCTGAAAAAATGATGGCCGACTGCCGTCAGCTTCCTTTCATGAACGAATAAACCTTATCATATATGGCAAATTCATACCTTGACACTAGCTTGGTCGATAAGGCGATAAAATTCGCCGTTGATGCTCATTCCAACACCGAGAGGCGGGGAAAAGGATTTCCATACGTCATCCATGTCATGGAGGCGATGGAGATTGCAGCGACCATAACCAATGATCCAGAGATTCTGGCTGCTGCTGCTCTGCATGACACAGTGGAGGATACGGCCGTTACCCTTGACCAGATACATGAAGAATTCGGCTCACGTGTGGCTGAAATGGTCGACTGGGAATCGGACAAGATGGCGCCTGGTGCCGGCGAAAATGAGTGTGACAGCTGGAGAGACCGCAAGAAAGCAGCAATAGACCGCCTTGCCAGGGCTCCTCATGACGCCAAGATCGTTGCGATGGGGGACAAACTCTCAAATATGCGAGCCATCGCCAGGGACTACCGCGTTTCCGGTGATGGATTGTGGTCGATCTTCCACGCCCCGGGAGGAAAGGCGGACCACAAATGGCATTATCAAGGATTGGTCAATTCGCTCCAGGATTTGGTCGGAACACCTGCATATGAGGAATTCTCTAAACTTGTGGATGAAGTTTTCTGTGCCGAAGAGTATGCGCCAGAACTGATCAACCTTGGAGAATATGAACTCAGCGGCGGTGGATTCACTGCTGAAAGTTACAACCACGAGGACGGCAGGAGGATGATGAAGCTATATGCCGATTTCGTCCCTAAGGCCGAGATCAGCCGCGAGTTCAATGCGGCAAAGACTGTGTCCGCGCTGGGGGTTAAGTCTCCGGAAGCTTATAGGATTATTACAGATGGAAGGCGTTACGGAGTTGAATTCCAGCGTATTCTGAACAAGAAGTCATATTCGCGCCTGATAGCTGACGAGCCTTCGAAGTTGGAAGAATATGCTACTCGTTTCGCGAACGAGTGCAAGGCTCTTCATGCTCTCAAGTGCGATACGGATGTTTTCAATTCGGTTTCCGAGCATTTCCGCAGGGCGGTCAAGGCCAGCAAGCAGTTCGATGAAAACGTCAAGCGTAACATCCTCGGTTTCATCGATTCTGTCCCCGAGATGGACACATGTCTCCATGGAGACCTCCATATTGGAAACTTGATTGTTTCGGAAGGGGAGAACTATTGGATCGATCTCGGTGCATTCATGTACGGCAATCCATGTTATGACCTCGGAATGATGTATTTCAATGCCTACATCATTCCTGACGAAAATGTAGAGGATCTTTACCATATATCTCGCGAGAGTTATCTCAAGGTATGGGAAACCTTCGTGAAAGTATATTTCGACGGAAGGCTCACCATGGAGCAGGCCAACGAACTGAGCGCGCCTTTCGCGGCTTTGAATATCCTGTATTTCGGTGTCCGTGGGTCGATATACCCAGAAATGGTTGAATTCGTTGCTAAACAATTTGAAAATGCAAGAACTTTTTGAACTTGATTCCGTGAATGTCAGCGGCATCCTTGATGTCGTGATGGGATGCGGAGAAATAGCATCCCTGCCTGACGATGTGCAATTCAAGGTACGCCTCTGTGTAGAAGAGGTCGTCGAGAACATATTCAGTTACTCGAAAGCCATCCGTGTCGATGTCAGTGTGACGACAGAAGATTCCATGCTGGTCATCCGCCTTGAAGATGACGGCATCCCGTTCGATCCTCTGTCCAAGAAAGATCCGGATATAAATGCGCCGCTTGAAGACAGGCCGGTCGGAGGCCTGGGCATTTTCTTGTGCAAGCAGATGATGGATTCGCTGGAGTATGAATTCCACGACGGGCATAACATTATGGTGCTGCATAAGAAAATCAGGTAACCTTTACATACTATGAAAAAAAACAGCAAATCCTTTACTACGAAGCTTAGCCTCAATGTGGTCCTGATCACCTCGATATTGTTCATCCTGGTGATCGGCATTGTTGCATACTCATCCCATAAGCTTCTTGCCGAGGAGGCCACGGTTTCTGCCCAGCATCTTCTTGAAAGTACCATCAAGGAGGTGGAGAAGACCTTGAAGGAGGTGGAAGTTGCCGCGGAAAGCGGCGCCTGGGTCGTCGAAGAGCACAAATACGACACGTCGTATGTCTATCACATTACCGGCAAGATAGTGTCCGAAACTGACTGCATCGTGGGCAGCGCAGTAGCTTATGCTCCGGATTTCTTCCCGGGAAGACATCTGTGTGCACCATATTCATACAAGGATGAGTCCACCGGCAAGCTGATATCGAAACAGATTGGTACAGACAAGTATAATTATCTTGACATGGAGTGGTTCTCCAAGTCGTTTGAGCGTAAGTCCGCCAGTTGGAGTGAGCCATACTATGACGAGGGAGGCGCCGGTATCCTGATGTCCACTTACAGCACGCCGCTCCTGGATGGAGATGGGAACGTCTATGCTATCCTGACTGCGGACATATCGCTTCAGTGGATTGCTGACATTGTCTCCGTCATCAAGCCTTATCCTAGCTCCCATGTCAACATAACTAGCAAGGATGGACATTACCTCAGCATAGGTGCTGATTCTCTCCTGAAGGACGAGACACTCCTCTCGACGGCCCAGAAGGCGGATAACGAGGAGTTGCTCGACATAGCAAAGGCGATGATGGACGGCAAGACCGGGATTTCCACCTATTCGAACCGCGGTCAGGTGTCATTCGCCGTTTACGGGCCTCTCTTCAACGGATGGTCCGCGGCCATCATCTGCCAGTACAGGGATGTGCTCATGCGTCTCTCCCGTATGCATCTTGTCATAATCCTCGTATTGCTTTGCGGTTTGCTTGCTTTGTTCGGCCTCTGCTATTTCACCATCCGCAAGCTCACCAGGCCTCTTCAGGAATTCTCGACATCGGCGCTCTCCATTGCGAACGGCAAATTCGACACAGTGCTTCCTCAGATCCACAGTGACGATGAAATCGGTCAGCTGAGAGATTCATTCGACAATATGCAGCGCTCCCTGACCACTTATATCCAGAACCTGAAGGAGACCACTTCGGCCAACGAGAGATTCGAGAGTGAACTCAACATTGCCAGCAAGATCCAGATGGCTATGCTCCCGAAGGATTTCCCGTCCAACGATGTAGTCGAGCTCTATGCATCGCTTATCCCTGCACGAGAGGTGGGAGGTGACCTGTACGATTTCTTCCTCAAAGATGACAGATTGTATTTTGCAATCGGAGATGTCTCCGGCAAGGGCATTCCTGCCTCGATGTTCATGGCTATCACGCGCTCCGCATTCCATTTCATTTCAGGCCTCGGACTTTCTCTCGACCAGATCGTGGCCAAGATCAACAACGCCATATGTGACGGCAACGGCAATAACACTTTTGTTACCTTGTTCGTCGCCGGTATCGACTTGAAAACCGGCCGGATGGAGTATTGCAATGCCGGGCATAATCCTCTCGTGGTTATCGATCCAGAGGAAGGCACATCTCTTTTGAAGGTGGTTCCAAACATAGCGGTCGGAGTCGTGAATGATTTCGAATACAAGCTCCAGTCGGTCGATCTGCGTCCGGGGACGAGGCTTGTTGCATATACGGACGGCGTGACCGAAGCTGAATGTGCGGACAAATCATTGTTCGGCGAGGAACGTCTTGTCGAATGGGCCCGGTCGGCCGATGCTGATCTTTCGGCCGAACAGGCAGTTGCTTCACTTCTCGGTGAAGTGCGTGCCTTTGCCGGCGGCAACGAGCAGAATGATGATATCACAATAATGACAATCAAAATTAAATAACATAGAACTATGGACGTTACAATAACAAAAAACGGATCCAAGACGATCGTGACCCTTGTCGGAAGGCTTGACTCCTCAAATGCTGACAAGTTCCAGAATGACATTGCCGTGCTTCTGGAAGACCAGAATCCTGATTTCGAGATCGATTGCTCGCAGATGGATTATACTTCCAGCCAGGGACTCAGGATTTTCTTGACCTTGCAGAAGAATGTGACATCGAAGGGAGGCTCAATGGTGATGCGTGACATGAAACCTCAGGTCAAGGAAGTATTCGACATCACCGGATTCTCCAACATCATCAAGATTCTCTAAGCTGTACGCGATATGGACAATCTTTTCGATGCTGTATTCAAAGGCAATCTTGCTGCGGCCAAATCCGCTACACAGGAACTTCTGGATGGTGGCGTCGAGCCGCAGTCCATCATCGACAATTCTATGGTTCCGGCAATGGAGGCGATAGGAGTTGAATTCGAGTCCGGAAAAGTTTTCGTCCCGAATCTTCTTCTCAGCGCCCGTGCGATGAAAGGAGCCCTCGAAATGCTCAAGCCGCTGATGCAGGCTGGCCAGGAGACAAACCTCGGTACCGTCGTGATCGGCACCGTCAAGGGCGACCTTCACGATATCGGCAAAAACCTTGTTGCATCCATGCTCGAAGGCCGTGGTTTCAAGGTCATAAATCTTGGCTCCGATGTGTCGAAGGAACGCTTCGTCGAAGCGGCCAGAGAGAACAATGCGGATATCATCTGTCTTTCCGCCTTGCTCACCACTACCATGGAGTACATGAAGGACATCGTTGATGCTGTCCGCGAATCTGGCCTTGCTGTCAAGGTGATGGTCGGAGGTGCGCCTCTCAATTCCACGTTCGCAGCACAGATCGGCGCCGACGGATACAGTTCGAATGCAAATGAAGCTGTCGCTCTGGCCAAACGTCTGATTTCATAAGATGTTCAGCGGATCATTCGCCGTAGGACTGGACGAAATCGTCTGGGAGGATGTCTGGATTGCGATGGGGTATAGAGGCTCCGTCCCTGAGGAAGGCATCCGGAGGCAGGCGGTGGAGATTGCCGGCCGCATAGTGCCCGGGGCTTTGCTCCGGTTCATGTACGATGTCGTGCCGGCTGAGAAGCTTTCTCCACGGCAAGTCCGTATTGACGGAAGGATATTCACCCCGGAAGGGATCATATGTTCATACCTGGACGGCATGACGGAGGCCTGTGTCTTCGTTGCAACTGCCGGAGTTGAGTTCGATGCCGCAGTCAAGGAACTGAATTCTGAGGGCGACATCTTCGCTGATTTCATTGCGGACTCGATCGGCACCATGCTTGCCGAGCTTGCTGTCAAGAAAATCGAGGAGAAGTTTGAAGCAGTTCCGAACAGGTCCATGTCATATAGCCCCGGCTACTGCAACTGGGACATACGGGAGCAGCATCTGTTCTTCGGCATGTTCCCTCCGGAGCCGTGCGGCATCAAGCTTTCCGAATCATCCCTGATGAGTCCGGAGAAGTCAGTGAGCGGCTTTCTGGCGATGGGGGAGCAGCTTGTCCGCCAGCCATACCATTGCGAGATCTGCAAGAATACGAAATGTTACAAAAGAAGGACAGTGTAGCCCTCCAAGAGTATTATTCACAGAATGATTGAAATTACCACATAACATGACAGGAAAAGAAAGGATCAAGGCGGTGCTCGACCACCGCAATGCCGACAGGATTGCACTCGATTTCGGCTCCACCAACGTCACGGGAATGCATTGCCGCGTGATGGAGGCTCTAAGGAAATACTACGGACTCGAGCAGCATCCGGTCTACGTCTATGAACCGGGCCAGATGCTCGGTCTGATGGAAGATGACCTTGCCCAGGTTCTGGGCCTTGACACCATCGGATGTTTCTCTCCGGACAATGCTTTCGGCATAGTCAATGACAATTGGAAGGAATACAAGATGCCATGGGGCCAGACTGTGATGTTCCCTGCCAGACTTGCGGATTCGATTACAGTCAAGGATGGCACACTGTACGGCTATCCTGAAGGTGACAACAGCCTGCCGCCTTCAGGTATGATGCCGGAACGGGCATATTTCTTCAGCGCCATACAGAGACAGGACGGCGAGATCGATGATGAAAAGCTGAACGTGGATGACAATCTCCAGGAATTCGGAGATATCTCTGATGCCGGCATCGAGTATTGGAAGAAGAACGCCGCCAAAGTTGCCGCTACGGGGCGTGCCGTCGTGGCATCCTTCGGCGGAATGGCGCTTGGCGATGTTGCCAGGATCACTTCCATGGCTATCAGGGAACCGCGTGGAATACGCTCTGTCTCAGAGTGGTACATGTCCACCGTGATACGTCCGGACTATATCAAGGAGATGTTCGACCGCCAGACCGACATAGCCGTTCGTAATCTCGAGAAACTGTATGCCGCAGTCGGCGATCTGGTGGATGTCGTATATGTTTGCGGTACCGATTTCGGTACGCAGAACAGCCAGTTCTGCTCCGTCGACACCTTCCGCGATCTCTATATGCCATATTACCGCAAGATGAATGACTGGATTCATGAACATACAGGATGGAAGACTTTCAAGCATTCCTGTGGTTCTGTCACTCCGCTTATCGACAGCCTCATCGAGTCCGGTTTCGATATCTTGAACCCTGTGCAGATAGCTGCGGCCGACATGGATCCGCGCATGCTGAAGGACAGGTTCGGAGACCGCGTCACATTCTGGGGTGGTGGCGTGAATACGCAGAAGACCCTTCCTTTCGGTACTCCTGACGATGTCAGACGCGAAGTCCGCGAACTCTGCGACATCTTCGGCCGCGATGGCGGATTCGTGTTCAACTCTGTCCACAACATACAGGCCAACGTGCCTGTGGAGAACGTCATTGCGCTGTTCGAGACATTGAAGGAAATCAGAGCATAGGCCATGAAAGGGAAGTCTGACTCATTGATGACCAACTGGCGCTGGTGGATGTGTTCGCTGCTCTTTTTCGCGACGACCGTCAATTATCTCGACCGCCAGGTTCTTTCGCTGACTTACGAGGAATTCATCAAACCTCAGTTCCACTGGACGGACGCCGACTACGGTACGGTGACCGGTTTCTTCTCGCTGTTCTATGCTGTCTGCTGCCTGTTTGCAGGCAAATTCGTCGATTGGATCGGCGTCAAGAAGGGATACTTCATCTCGATCTGCGTCTGGTCCCTCGGTGCATGCATGCACGCCGCTACCGGCTGGGCGACCGCTGCCCTGACCGGAGCCGGTCCGGCTTCTGCGCTCAAGGCGCTGGAGGCGGGGAGTGACATCGCTCTTGCAGTCTCGACGACTTCGGTCTACTTGTTCATGCTTTGCCGCGGCGTGCTTGCTCTTGGTGAAGCCGGCAATTTCCCTTCCGCAATCAAGGTGACGGCCGAATATTTCCCGAAGAAGGACCGCGCATTTGCGACCACGATCTTCAACGCCGGCTCGTCGATCGGCGCATTGGCGGCGCCGTTGTGCATCCCGCCGCTTGCCAAGAACTATGGCTGGGAGATGTCCTTCATCATAATCGGCGCACTCGGATTTGTATGGGTCTTCTTCTGGCTCTTCATGTACGACAAGCCGGAGGAATGCAGCAAGGTCAACGCGGCCGAGCTTGAATACATGCACCAGGATGATGCTGAGGAGGCGGCAGAACAAGATGCTGCCCTGGCCGGCAGATGCATCCCACTTGCGGAATGCTTGAAATACAGGCAGACCTGGGCCGTGATGCTCGGCAAACTGATTTCCGACTGTGTCTGGTGGTTCTTCCTGTTCTGGGCGCCATCTTATTTCGACACCCAGTTCGGCGCCAAGGCGACCAGCACCGAGGGCAAACTGCTGCTCATCACGCTTTACTCCATCTGCACCGTGCTTTCGATATTCGGCGGGTATCTGCCGAAATTCTATGTAGAAAAGAAAGGGATGATTCCTTTCGATGCGCGTATGCGCTCGATGCTGCTGTTCGCGATGTTCCCGCTGTTCTCGCTTCTGGCCCAGCCGTTCGGCAGCTGCTTCAACACCCCATGGTGGCCGGCGGTGTTCATCGGACTCGCTGCTGCGGGTCATTCCGCCTGGTCCGCAAACATGTACAGCCTTGTAGGTGACCTGTTCCCGAAGAATACTATCGCGTCCCTGACCGGTCTCTGTTCCCTGGTCGGCGGAATAGGCACAATGGCACTACAGAAAATCGCCGGAAACCTCTTCTCCTTTGCGGAGAATGCGGGTCCGGCGTTCCGTTTCCTAGGTTTCGAAGGTAAACCGGCTGGTTACTTCATAATATTCTGTTATTGCGGACTGGCATACATCATCGCATGGTGCGTAATGAAATGCTTCATCCCGAAGTACAAGCCGGTCAAATAGACGGCCTTAGAACAGGCTGTCCACCTTCTTGATGATCTCCTCGGATGGGAGCTCAGGATCGATGATCATGTCTGGCTCCTTGACATAGTAGCCACGGCTCTGCGCTCTGAGTGAACCGCCACCCGTGACGTTGACCATCACGACATCCTCCTTCTGCACCTGACCGCTCTGGACTGCCTGGGCGAGTGATGCGACAGCGGTCGCCGCTGCCGGGAAGATATCATAACCTTCGAAGTTGCGGAACATGAGCATCCAGCGGACGACGTCCTCGTTGGAAACCTTGAAGAAATCTCCCTGTGTGTCCGTGAGTGCGTCGAAAAGGCCTCCGGCAAGTGAATACGGTGGTTTTCTGTTGGAAAGGACCTTGGCGAGGATGACCTCGGCGTCGCGACGGGACTGTTCCGGAGTGTAGTCGACGAGCTGGCGGCTGCCGGCTTTCCACGAATCGTACATGAGCGTGAACGGCATGTTCTGGCTTACGAAGAGTTTCATCTTGTTGGTGCCGAAGCGGCCGTCGTCGATGAGTCGGAGATTGTTTTCCCAGGCTGCGATGGCGCCTGTGCCGCTTCCGACCGCCTGGAAGTATGCATCAGGAATCCTGCCGATCTCTTCAACTGCGCTGAGCACGGTCGTGCCCATTCCGTCACGGCGTGCGACATTTTTCGCGCCTCCTTCGGCGAAGTATTTCGAATCCTGGCAGATCTTGTCGCCGAGCATGATGGCGTCGAAATAGTCTGACCCGGACGGGGTCGCAAGCATCTTGACGCATTTGTTCAACTTCTTGCGGAACCAGAGGTCATGGAAGTTGTCGGCCGGGACGCAGATCACGATTGGGATGTCATTGTCCGAGCATACCTGTGCGAAGGCACGGGCCGTGTTGCCGGCGGACTGCACAACGAGAATCTTGTCATTGTTTTTCGGCAGTCTTGCGCATACGCTGAACGCCTCGGTCTCCTTGAACGAGCATGTGCTCATCTCGGCACCGATCTTGGGGTTGTAGCCGGAGAAGGTGATGTAGAGGTTCTCAAGACCAAGGTGTTTGGCCAGGCCCTTGCTCTTGTATGTCACAGGAGCACATGATTTCTTGAGGACATGGTTGATAGGCATCCAGTTGGCATATCGGTATATGCCGTCGAGATCCTCCCTGGGAGTGAACTGCTTTGTCTCGTAGACAGCTCTGACAAGCGACGGGGATGGGGTCTCCGGGTCTGCCAAAGTCCAACCTGAGTCACCGAGCATGTGCCCGTTGACCACATTCATCAACTGATACTTTGTAGGTGTGAATTTCATGATGATATGTTTTAGTACACGTTAATATCTTATAACTGTATGCAGAGCCAGGTGAAATATGCAATCTCACAGGCGAGCATGATTATTCCGTCCGCGCGGTCGATCTTGTTCTTCTGGAATGTGAATGCGGAGAAGAGGACCAGGAGTGCGCTGAGCATCAGCACACCCATGTCGATGAGGTTCATGCCGCTGAGGCTGATAGGATTGACGACGGCCGCACAACCAAGGATCAGCAGTATGTTGAACACGTTCGAACCGAGAATGTTGCCAAGTGCCAGCTGACCTTTTTTCTTGGCGGCGGCGACAACGCAGGTTGCAAGTTCCGGCAGGGAAGTACCGCCGGCCAGGATCGTGATGGCCACGAACTTGTCGGATATGCCGAGAAGCCCGGCCAGCTCGGTTGCGGAATTGACGAAATACTTGCCGCCAAGGACGAGGCCGGCCAGACCTGCAAGAACAAGCAGTATGGCTTTCACGATGCTCATTTCCTTGATCTCTGACTCTTCGCTTTCCGCTTCATCATTCTTGAAGCATAAGTACATATAAATGGCGAAAAGCACCAGGAAGACAATGCCTTCGATCCTGCTTATTCCATCTGCCGCTCCTATGCCGAACAGAGTATGGCTCATCCCGCAGCAGATGAAAAGCGCTGTCACGAGAAGCGTTACGGGGATGTCCCTTTTCTTGTTGGCGCTTGTAATCGCGATAGGGGTCAGTACGGCCGTGAGACCGAGGATAAGGAGGGTGTTGAATATGTTGGAGCCCACGACGTTGCCGATCGAGATGTCTGAATTGCCGGCCAGAGCACCGGTAAGGCTTACGACCAGTTCAGGGCAGGATGTGCCGAATCCCACAATTGTGAGGCCTATGACGAATTCGCTGATGCCGGACTTGCGCGCGATGGCGGAGGCTCCGTCCACCAGCCAGTCCGCACCGAAGATCACGAATGCCAATGAAACGACGAGAATTGCGATCGGCAGTACTAATGGTGACATGTTATTCTTGTTTTAAGATGAGCTGGCAGACGTTCTCGACATGCATCGTATGTGGGAACATGTCGACCGGCTGCACTTTTGTTATGATATATTTTTCAGAAAGGATTGCGAGGTCGCGTGCCTGGGAGGCCGGATTGCAACTGACGTAGACCATCCTGCGCGGAGCGGCGGCCAGTATGACCTTGGCAACGTCCGGATGGATGCCGGCGCGCGGAGGATCCAATATGATCACGTCAGGACTTCCATGCGCGGCTATGAATTTATCCGTGAGGATGTCCTTCATGTCCCCGGCGAAGAACTCGCAGTTGTCTATGCAGTTGCGTTTTGCGTTCAGCTTGGCATCCTCGATCGCCTCCGGTACATATTCGATGCCGATGACCTTGGAGGCCTTGCCGGACACGAACTGGGCGATCGTACCCGTGCCGGTATACAGGTCATAGACTATCTCTGATCCGCTCAGGTCCGCGAATTCCCGAGCAACGCTGTAGAGCTTGTACGCCTGGCGCGTGTTGGTCTGGTAGAAGGATTTCGGACCGATCTTGAAACTCAATCCTTCCATTTCTTCATAGATGGCATCTTCTCCCTTGTACAATATGCATTCCTGGTCGCCTATGCTGTCGTTCAGCTTGGTGTTGATCACATAGAAGAGAGACGAAATCTGCGGGAACTCGGCCGCAACGGCGTCCAGAAGTCCTTTCCTCGCGGACGGGTCGTCATCGTTGGCGAATACCACAATCAGCATCACCTTGCCTGCCTCGGTCGTGCGGATGACGAGATTTCTCAGATAGCCGTGGTTCTCCCTGATGTCGTAGAATTCGAGACCATGCCCGACTGCGTATTCCTTGATAAAGAGCCTTATCTGGTTTGACGGCTCGGGCTGGAGATGGCATTCCTTGATGTCCAGCACCTTGTCGAAGAACTTGCCGACATGGAATCCGAGCCCGCAGCGCTCCTCGGCGGACAGCTCGTCAGGATTCTCGCCATCGAGAATCCATCTGCGTGATGAGAATGTGTATTCCAGCTTGTTCCTGTAGCACTCGATCAGGTCAGAACCGATTGTCGGCTGTATTCCAGGAACTTCCAGATGCCCTATCCTGACCAGCTGGTCATATACCTGCTGTCTCTTGGCATCCAGCTGCTTCTGGTACGGGAGCGGCTGCCAGCGACACCCGCCGCAGATACCGAAATGGTCGCAGAACGGCTGAAGCCTGTCGGGCGAAGGTTTGACAATCCGGAGAATGTATCCTTCCCAGTGGTTTTTCTTTTTCTTGGTCACCCTGATGTCCACGATGTCGCCAGGCACCGCGAACTCCACGAACACCACGATTCCTTCGTAGTGTGTCAGAGCCCTGCCTTCAGCGGCGACAGCCTCGATCTCGATGTTCTCGATCGTCAGGTCTATTTTCTTTCTTCCCATTTTTGTCAGTTGATTTTTGTTATGGAGATGTCGCAGGCCTGTGCTTCGACTTCAACCATGCCTTGGTGTATATCCAGCATCTCGGCGGCATGCTCCGGGATGTTGATGTGTGTGCGGGCTGTCCGTCTGCTGAAGTTGCAGAATATCAGATAGGCCTCGGAGTCTTTCTTGCGTATGAAAGCGAAATGCTTGACCGGATCGAATCCTTCCACACCGTTGTTGCACCAGCACAGGTCATAGACCATGCCTGAAGCGAAAGCAGGGGAGGAGGCGAGTGCCATCATCTCTCTGAACCGTCCGAGAATGCCGGCCTGCTTTGCGTCAAGACCTCCGCCTGTGCGTGCGTATGTCGCGAGGCGCTGCAGCTCCTCCGGCTTCCCGACATTGAAGATGCTCGTCCTGCCGTCTTCGGATTCGGGTGCGGATGCGCCGATCTCTTCTCCTGAATAGAGCATGAAAGAGGCCGTGTTGAACAAAGCCGAAACCGCCAGGGGAGCGAAGGTGTTCGATGCATCCTCTCCGAAGAAAGGCGAAGCGAATCTCTGCTCGTCGTGGTTTTCGAGGAAATTCAGCATGTGCGGCTGGAGGTCAGCGAGCATCTGCCAGTTGCCCGTGATGTTCCTGGCCGACTGCCACAGACCGTAAGGAGTTGCGCTGCCTATGACATTTTTCATTACGATGTCCCTCAGCGCGTCGTACAAGCCTGATTTGTCGTACAGAAGGTCGAAACCGGTCTGGCGTATATACTTCCTGTAGCTCTCTTTCTGATATACTTCGGCAATGAAGATGACTGCAGGATGGAGTGCCTTGACCTTGGCGATGGCCCAGCGGAAAAATTCTTCCGGCACGAGTTCGACCATATCGCAGCGGAATCCGTCCACGCCGAGGTCCGCCCAGAACAGCAGTATGTCCAGCATCTTGTCCCAGGTAGCCGTATGCGTCGTGCAATAGTTTATCTTGATGGTGTCATACCAGTCGTTGATGTCAGGAGTGTGGGTGTAGCTGTTGCCCGTGGCTCTGGCCGGCATCTCCACATAGTCGCTTTCGAACGGCAGTATGAGTTGTTTTCCCGGGTAGTAGAAGAAATCATTCTCTTCTTTCCAATGTGTGTCCTTGTCGTCGCCGTCTCCTAGATAAGCCACGTCGGTGCGGCATCTCGACTCACCGTAGTCGCGGCCGACATGGTTCGGCACGAAGTCGATGATCACTTTGAGGCCGGCCTCGTGCGTCCTCTTGATTAACGACTTGAATTCGTCCATCCTTTCGCTCTCATTGTCAGCGAGATATGGATTGATATCGTAATAGTCGGATATGGCATAAGGGGAGCCCCAGCTGCCTTTGACGAATGGTTTTCCTGCCGAATGGCGTATGATTCCCGTGTACCACACGCAGGATACGGACAGGGACTTGATGTAGTCCAGCGAAGCCTTGTCGATCGATGAGAACCTGCCTTCACCCCACAGGCGCGGAAGCATCTGGTATATTATTTCCTTGCCCATAGTCTACGTCTGAATTCAGCCACTGTTATCGCTGTCGCTACTGCTGCGTTCAATGATTCCGAAGTCTTTGCGCCCTTCGGGAACGGAGGAATGAACAGTTTGTCGGATACCAACGCTTCCATTTCCTTGGAGATGCCGTTGGATTCGTTGCCTATAACTATCACCGCCGGCGAGTTTTCGCCTGTCTCCAGTTCTCTGCTGTAGATGTCCTTGCCGTCGAGGAATGTTCCGTACACATGTCCGCCGGTCGCCAGTACCTTCCTTGAGAATTCCGGCAGGTCGGTTTTGTGGTAAGATACTCTGAATATCGCTCCCATCGTTGCCTGTACGGTCTTGGGATTATATAGTTCCACTGTGTCCATGCTTCCGATCACGGACTTGATGCCGAACCAGTCTGCGATCCTGATGATGGTGCCGAGATTGCCTGGGTCCCGTATCGAGTCAAGCGCCAGGTAAAGTGCATTCTCAAGCTTGATGCCGGTTTCTTCCTTCTGCTTCAGTACGGCCAGTACAGGAGAAGGGGAGGACAGCTGCGAAATCCTGGACATGGCTTCTTCGCCGATGTCTTCCCTGCGGTATATTTCGACCACTTCGAAGCCTGAGGACAGCGCTTCTTCCACCATCTTTTCTCCCTCCACGACGAAGAGTCCGGTCTCATCGCGGAACTTCTTCAAAGCGAGTGATCTGATGTTTTTTATGTCTTTTGACGATATCATCTGCCGATGTTTGGTTATATCTTACAAAGATAGCATTTTTCCCGTTAAAATCACCCGCCGCAACCTTTCCTATCTCCCGGAAATACACTAAATTCTTCATATCGAGACACCAGATTTTTACTATATTTGTAAATTAATAGAAGAATGCTTTGAAAGAGTCCGTATTTAGAATACTATGCCTCGCCATATCGGCAGCCGCGACCTTCACGGCCTGCTCCGTCAGCTCCAAGATCCCTGACGGACAATACAGCCTGGCCAGGAATGTCGTGGCGATAGACGGCGCGGATGGACTCAGAGCCTCCGAACTCACCCCATACATCAAGCAGCAGCCGGCCTCCAGGTCGATTGCCTCGATGCTGGCAGGCAAATCGGTGGAGATTCTTGATGAAAAGCTGGTTTCAGTATCCGAAGACAAGATACTCGGACACCTCGAATACCTAGGATACTACGATGCCAAGGTGCATAGCCAGATCTTGTACAAGAACAAGAAAGCATCCGTCATCTATTCCGTGGAGCCGGGCGAACGCATCCGGATACGCGACATAGTCTATGACGTGCCGGAAGGCAGTTTCTCGACCGACTTTTACGCAGATACGACCAATGTCTCAGTACGTCCCGGCGACTTCCTCTCAGAGAAATCCTTGGAGCAGGAAAGCGAACGCTCAGCCTCTGCGATGAGGGGCAGGGGCTATTATGGATTCACCAAGAACTACTACTATTTCGAGGCGGACACCCTTCACGGCCGCGACTCCGTGATACTCAAGATGCAGGTCCGCGAGTACACTCGAAATGAAAACGAATCCAACGCCAAACCGCTGCACAAGAGCTGGATAGGAGATGTTACCGTAAGTCTTCCTAAGCGTCTTCCTTTCCGCCGCGAGGTGATCACCGACCTGAACACCATCCGTCCGGGCGAACTCTACGACGAGAACACCATCAACACGACCTACTCGCGCCTGAGGTACCTGCAGCTGTTCAACAACGTCGGCATCGAGCTCTCGCCTCAAAGCGAGGACACGGTGCGCTGCGACATCAACCTCAGCACTTCGCGCATCCAGGGTTTCAACGCCGATTTCGAGATGTCGACCAACTCCAACGGCCTGATCGGCATCTCCCCGCAGTTCAACTACTACCACAAGAACATCTTCCATGGCGGAGAATGGCTCAACCTCGGATTTGTCGGCAACTTCCAGTTCAAGCTCAATGACAAGACACGTTCGGACGAATTCGGAGTTTCGGCCGGCATCAGCTTCCCGAAATTCCTTGGATTGCGCAACGACTTTTTCACCTCGTCCCATATCCCGAGGACCGAGATAAAGGCCGCGTACAACTACCAGGACCGTCCTGAGTACACCCGAAGCATCGTATCCACATCCATTGGCTACACCGGCCGGTTCTATGGCCGGTATTCATACCAGCTGTATCCTCTGCAGGTGAATTTCGTGCATCTTTACAACCTTGACCCGCTTTTCGACAGGACTCTGGAGTCCAACCCGTTCATGAAGTATGCCTACCAGAATCATTTCGACGCAGGTCTTGGCGGTACGTTGCTGTATTCGACCGCCAAGGATGTGAACTCGCGTGAATCCTTCCACTACTACAGGCTTGCCCTGGACATGTCAGGCAATGTCCTGAGCATATTCAAGCGGTATATGAAAACGGATGAGAGCGGAGAAGGACTCATCTGGGGGACTCCGTTCGCACAGTATGTCAGGGGAGAGTTGTCGCTCGGCCGGACCTGGCGTTTCGGCCGTGAAGATGATCAGGCGGTCGCCGCACATTTCACCGCCGGACTCGGCTATGCGTATGGCAACACCTCTGCGCTGCCTTTTGAAAAGCAGTTCTACTGCGGCGGCGCCAACAGCATGCGAGGATGGCAGGCACGGTCGCTTGGTCCGGGACGTGCTCCTCTCAACGAGGCGTTCATCATTCCGAGCCAGACAGGCGACGTCAAGTTAGAGGCCAATCTGGAATACCGCTTCAACCTTTTCTGGAAGCTTGAAGGCGCTTTGTTCGGTGATCTGGGCAACGTTTGGACACTCAACGGCTCGGACGATGATCCTGGTCGTTTCGACAAGGATTTCTACAAAACCCTCGGTGCGGACTGGGGCTATGGTGTCAGATGCGACCTTAACTTCATCGTCGTGCGTGTCGACATGGGCCTGAAGCTCTATGATCCTTCTGAGAGTGTCTGGAGAGGTCCGTCCATGTGGTACAGGCGTGACGGATTCGCCGTCCACTTCGGAGTCGGTTATCCTTTCTGATGTAGTCTGATAGATTACAGGTTACAACACTTTCTGCAGCCAGTCCCAGGCGAGGTCAAGAGTCCATTGCGGTGGACGGTGGCCTGTGGCGTGGTTGATGAACTGGAAATCAGGATCTCCGTCATTGCCATAAAGACCTGTCGAGAGCACCATCCCGCTGCTGGCCTCTGTGTCTGCCTCGCCGGCTATAAGAAAGAACGGCTTTGCTCCGCATTCGCAGATGAAATCGGCGTTTGTCAGTCCTGCATCAAGGAACAAGGATAACTTCTCGCCCCAATACCAGGCGCGGTCCCAGTTGGTGCTTTCCCACGGAAGTCCGAAATCACTGGCGATGACAGCCTTTATCCGCGTATCAAGGAAACCGGTATAGAAGGCCATCTTTCCTCCGAGGGAGTGTCCCGCAATCGCTATGCGGGAGCTGTCGATCTTCTCATCTTCGCAGAGCAGGTCAAGCAGCAGCCGCGTATCGGAAACCAGCTTGCCAACCCCGCACCATTCCGGCCAGTCGGCGTTCAGTTTGTCGGCGGCTTCCTGCCATCGGCGGAAATCGTCCCTGGTGCGGTCTGATTCGACATAAGTGAGATGATATGCGTCCGCACAGATGCATGCGAACCCGCGCTCGACAAGCTGATGGATGAAATCTATTCCGGCATAGCCGGGCAGAGGTTCTCCGCTGTCAAGCTCGAAGCCCAGCATAGCCTCCGGGAAGTAGAACGGGACAACTACGGCCGGGACCGGCGATTCGGCCTCCGGGTACACCTTCAGCACCCGCTGTACCGTGCCGGGACCGTTGTTCTGCAACAGAAGCTCGGCGTGGTATTTGTCGGCTGAGAAGCTTCGAACAGGCACAGTTCCGTGCTCGAAGGCATATTCCGCAGGTGGAGTAAGGCAGCGTTCCCACAAAGTCGCACCTCCGTCATGGCTGCAACTGGCGCATAGCACCAGACCGACTCCGACAGCGATCTTTCTTGGAAGAGCTGCGGCGCGGCAAGTAACCATTCTCACGGACTGTAGGAATCTGATGCCCATCTAGTCTTTTTTTGAGTAATATTTCGGCCAGCATTGCTGGAGGTAAGCCTTGAGAGTATCCTCGTGGCGGTTCGGCTGAGGCTCGTAGAAAACGGTGCCTTGAAGGGCTTCCGGCAGGAACTCCTGGTCCACGAAGTGGCCAGGGAAATCGTGGGCGTATTTATATCCGTCCGAGTAGCCGAGCTGCTCCATGAGCTTGGTAGGGGCGTTCCTGAGATGGAGAGGAACGGCCGCGGTCTGGTCCTTGGCAGCTGCTTCGAGAGCTTTCCCTATTGCCATGTAGGCAGAATTGCTCTTCGGCGACGAGGCCAGATAGACGGTCGCTTCAGAGAGCGGAATGCGCGCCTCGGGCATTCCTATGGTATTGACCACCTGGAAACAGGCGTTCGCCAGCAGAAGCGCGTTGGGGTTCGCGAGTCCGATGTCCTCAGCCGCGCTTATGCAAAGCCTCCTGGCGATGAAGAGTGGATCTTCGCCGCCGTCCAGCATCCTCGCGAGCCAGTAGACGGCCGCGTTGGGGTCGGATCCGCGGATGCTCTTGATGAACGCGGAAATGATGTCGTAGTGCATCTCTCCGTCCTTGTCGTAGATGGCGACATTCTGCTGGAGGCAGGTGGTCACCGTGGCGTTGTCGATGACTATCGTGGATTTGCCGAGTTGCGAATCCACCACTATCTCGAGTATGTTGAGCAGCTTGCGGCCGTCGCCGCCGCTCTGGCGGAAAAGAGCCTCGCATTCCTTGACCTCTATCTTCCGGTGCTTAAGCACTTCGTCCGTGGTCAAAGCTCTGTCCATCAGTTTCTTGAGGTCGTCTGCTTCAAGTGATTTCAAGACAAATACCTGGCATCTGGACAGAAGCGGGGTGATTACTTCGAACGAAGGGTTCTCCGTGGTCGCGCCGATCAGTATGATGGTGCCGCTTTCGACTGCGCCTAGCAGAGCGTCCTGCTGGGCCTTGTTGAAGCGGTGGATCTCATCGATGAACAGGATAGGGGAGGCGGCTTCCTTGAAGAGAGAATTGCTCTTCGCACTGTCGATGACCTCACGCACCTCCTTTACGCCGGAACTGATGGCGCTGAGGGTGTAGAATTCCCGGTCGAGGCTCTCTGCGATTATACGTGCAAGAGTCGTCTTGCCGACTCCCGGAGGGCCCCAGAGTATGAATGACGAGAGCGCCCCGCTTTCGATCATCCTGCGGAGTATGCAGCCTTCGCCGATCAGGTGCTCCTGTCCGACATAGTCCTCAAGCGAGGTCGGGCGCATGCGTTCCGGGAGGGGAGGGAGCATCTGGTTGCGGTTCGGGTTGTCTGTCTTTTCCATCTCCATATTCTTTGATTATCGATAATATGCTTCATGCTGCCAAGGCATTGCTGAGGATACTTTTGCCACAAGCAGGCATTGGCTCCCGAAAAGGGAGGGGACCCGCTTGCGGGGAGGACCTGCGGTGGCAATTGTATCCTCAGCAAATGAAGCCTTGGCGGGCCTGCGGACATCAAATTTAATCGCAAAAAACAACTAATACAAATAATTGACTTCAAATGCTGATAGCTCGGAAAGTTTTTGTAATTTTGGAAACATGTGTACAAGACCAGAACGCTTACTGCAAGCCCTGTTTGTGGCCATCCTGTGGCTTTGCCCGGCAGGAAGCGTCTCTGCGTCATCTCCTTTCCGCCCGGACACTGAAGGCAGGCTCTCCGTAGGGACGATACATTCGATCAAGGGGGTTGGTTTCTGCGCTGACATACAACATGGAGAAGAAGCGTTCAGCTCCCTGGCGTTGACAGCCGACCTGATCGACATCGTGGACGGCAGATCCTCGACTCCAGGCCAGAAATTCACCTACCATTACAACGTCCTGCTGTCATCTCCGGATGACGGTGCGTTGTTGTTCTACGCCGGCCCTGGCGTCACAGCCGGTCATGTGCGGAACATAGACAACAATTTCGGATACATGGCCGGTATGAGCGTGGACGGAGGTGCCAGGCTCGAGTGCATGTCTTCAATTGTGCTGTCGCTCGAACTGCAGGTGGATTTCGGGCTGATCTTCAAAAACAAGAACATCCCGGACATGAGCCTTTACAAGGCGGGATTCCGACACAGCTATTATCCGCATCTGCGCATTCAATATCGTTTCTGACGGAGTATGAAAGGGAAGTGGCTCATATCGCTTGCATTGCTGCTGACGGTGGACATGTCTGCCGCCGGCATCCGCGATCTGTACAGCCACCTGAACTATGGCATCGAGTGGGGATACACTTCCACCTTGCTCAATTCATATCATTACAATTATGTTTCGTCGCATGGCGCCAGGGTGAACTCCGCCCATGATTACTGGACATACAAGTCAAACGGCCATCTGCTGGCCTTCCTGGGTGTCAAGTTCGCCCAGAAGTGCTCTGCCGACGTATATTATGGCTGGATGGGTGCCTATGAAGACAGGAGGATGAATCCTCTTACACTTCGCGGGACATACTACATCAACGGATATGGTTCGAATGGACTCAAGCTGTTCGCCGAAGGGGGAGCAGGACTTGCGCGTACTTTCTTCAAGCAGAAGTCGTACGTATACAAGGCTGGATTAGGTGAACGGATCATGCTCGGTCCAGGCTATGCGATGGATCTTTCAATCTCTGCCCAGCGTGTAAACGACCATCCTACAGATGTTTACGATGTCTGGAACGGAGTATCCGTGCCTGATGAGAACCTCCGGAAGAGTATCTGCAAGTATCTGGGAGTCAACTTCTCCATAACTTTGGCGTTCTGAAAATGGCAGGGAAGGGTAGTAACAGCTTTGCACTGGTCGCGGCCGTCGCGGTGGTCGCAATCTGGTCCGAGACCTTCGTCTCAAGCAAGATCATCCTCGAAAGGGGACTCCATCCGGCCGATATCTTCTTTTTCCGTTTTGTCCTGGCCTATTTCGGTATATGGCTGATTTCGCCCAAACGCATCTGGTCCCGTTCGCTCAAGGATGAACTCACGATGGCGCTGCTGGGCATCACCGGCGGATCTGTGTATTTCCTCGCCGAGAACACGGCGCTCGAGTATTCGACCGCCTCGAATGTGGCCATAATCGTATGCAGTGCACCTTTGCTCACTGCGCTGCTTATGGCTTGCTTCTACAAGGATGAAAGGATGAACCTGAGGCAGGTGCTCGGGTCGCTTGTGGCGTTCGCCGGCATGGCGCTGGTCGTGCTGAACGGCAACCTGGTGCTCAAACTGAATCCGGTCGGCGATGCTCTGGCGTTTGGTGCAGCACTGACCTGGGCTTTGTATTCGCTTCTGATCAGGGGAGTCTCGGACAAATATGAGACTGTGTTCATAACCAGGAAAGTGTTCGCCTATGGTATTCTGACCATCTTGCCGTATTTCGCGTTCGTGCATCCGCTCCGCTTTGACAAGGCGGTTCTTTCAGCTCCGGTTGTCTGGGGGAATCTCGTATATCTCGCTCTGGTTGCGTCGCTTCTTTGCTTTGTCGCCTGGAACTGGTGTCTGCGCAAACTTGGCACTGTGCGTACGACCAATCTGATCTACTGCCAGCCGCTTTTCACGATGCTGATCGCTCATTTCCTGCTGGGCGACCGCATTACATGGATGGCCGTCGTCGGTACCGTTCTTCTTATTTACGGAATGGCGAAAACAGTTAAGAAACAATGAATTGTCGATATCGATACATTTACGCACTGCTGTTTATTTCCATGCTGGTAGGTTGCAGGCCCTCCAGGAGCGTTTCCGATGGTTATCTGGACTATCTGTATGAACACATGGATTATTCGGATTCGCTTATTATGACCGACGGGTTCTGGAAGGCCTGTGTGGATGAAAGCATTGCTGCGAGAGCCAATGTTTCATGGTCTGTTGATGAAGAGGATTTTCTGCAATATGTGCTTCCTGTCCGCGTAGGAAGGGAGCATCTTGATGCTTTCCGTCTGGCATATGCCGACAGCCTGCTTGCTGAGGTTTCCTCCTTGGATGCACAGTCTGCGGTGCACAGGATCAATGAATGGCTCCTGGAACGTGTCCAATACAGTGACTCTCTTTTCTTCGATGGGCCTGTTGGAATCATGTCAGCAGGGAAGGCGGATTGCTCGAGCATGGCAGAACTGGCCGCTACGGCGTTCAGGACCGCAGGACTGCCGGCCAGAGTCGCTTATTGCAAATGGAAGAAAGGTGGCGGACATGCCTGGGTTGATGTCAAAGTTGATGGACAGTGGCACATTTTCGGCCCTTCCGAATATATGGTGGTCTTCGGCGAAAGCTGGGAGAAGTATTCGATACATCTTGCAAAGGAGATCTGGCGGTATGACTTGGATGGGAACAGGTTCGATGCCATGCAGGACTATCCAGATCTGCCAAATTTCGAACTTTCACAGGAATTGAAGGATTTCCATCACAAACGCACTCTGGAATTGCAGGCCCTTTATCATTCAAGACGTTCTTCCATGACAGAAAATTCATCATTGGCATCTTTCTCTGACTCCTTTTTTTACGAAATAACTCTTAGTCCTGTTGAAGTCAGGAAAGATGTCATATCA
This sequence comes from Candidatus Cryptobacteroides sp., assembly GCA_045627265.1. Taxonomy (GTDB): domain Bacteria; phylum Bacteroidota; class Bacteroidia; order Bacteroidales; family UBA932; genus Cryptobacteroides. The sequence continues at coordinate 6,589 of JAZQNI010000009.1, read as the reverse complement.
AAGCTTAAAGGAAAGATTCATTCTAGAAATGATCTTCATGAATGGATTCTTGCCAATATCCACATAGAGTATGATCCTGTTTCACAGAAATCGCATATTCCGCCCGAAGTCGCATGGTCAAGGCGTTCTTGTAACAGCCGTTCGTTGAATAAGTTCGAGCATTATCTTCTCGACTGCCTGAATCTCAATCAGTAATACTTTTCTTTTTTATCATATTGTCGGGGGAGGAATTTTTCCATACATAACTTAACATAATATAAATTGTGTAACAAAAGCGTCAGAGGGGAGTCCTGCCTTACAAAGTGTCCTCCACGTCGAGAAAATACATCTTCTGAAAGTTCCCGGACCATCTGCCGTCGTTGGCGCTGGACGTCGAGTGACAAACTATGTAGAATGCGTCGTAGCCGCTGACGTCGAACACATGATATTTGTCTCCTTTGTTTAGACTTGTCACTTGCGACGTGCCCGTATACCTTTCAGCAATTCCATCACCGCCGGAATACGGAAATGACTCAGTTGCCGGAAGAGGCAGAAAATCGTAATCAATATCATTGCCTTTTGAGTTTTTGCTTCCGTCCAGACTTTCGATGTAATATTCGGCACTGCCGAAGCCGGATGATTCTTTGTAATTCTGATCCAAAACAACTCCGATTTTTGTCGCGCCGACAGTTTCGAACGGTCCGATCTTGCGGATACCGCCATCATTCTTGAATCCTTTGAAGTTGAACGAATAATCAATATCTATTTCTTCTCCAGGGACATGTACGATTGCTTTCAACAGATATGTATAGCATTTCCCGGCTTTCCATCCATTTTCCGGTGCCGCCAGGACAAGGCTTTTCCTGATCAATTTACCGAATTTGACAAATGTGACAGTAATAGTCACATTATCAGTACTTTGCGGCATTATGAACAAAACACCGTCTCCGTCCATGCAATAGCCCTCTGAAAGCTGTTCCTTATCGACGGTTTCAGTAATTGACCCGGTCTCCCCTGTCTTTCCCCAGTTGAATTCGACCTGGCCGCTTCCTGAACCGCTGCCGATAGCTCTGCAATGTCCTGAAAGATACAATCCGGAAAGCGTAATGTCCTGTATGTCAACATTATCTGCTATACCATCAAATACCAGCCCGAATTTCAATGCCGCCAGTGCATGGAAGAATCTGGTATCATAATAGTTGCTCTCCCCTTCCTTCAATGTGCCATCTTCGCCGTAGTCCCTGCTTTCAGAATTAAATGCCAGCAGCATATCCGAGGTATTGCTGAAATCTGACTTCCCATCAAGGACAGGTTCATATGAGAAACTGGCCTGATCCGGTTCGTAATCATCTATTTCTAGAGAATATTCCGGAGCATGGGACCAGAAAATGGTCCTGATGCCGTCTCTCCATACCGGTGTTTCATCTGTTTCCCACATCCATCTTCCTGCGGTGTTTACGACCGGCATGTTCTCGATGAAATGTTTTTCCTCTGCATCGGTCTCGAGATAAGCGTCCACACGGAAGCTTCCATAACGCGAAGCGAGGTTTTGAGTACTGATTTCAGCCCCCTTTACCAATGCAGCAGAATATTCTGTAACATACTCATACACAGAGAGTTCTCCGTGGCATCCCGTGAACACTCTAGGCTCATCGGAAGTACCTGCCGCTTTTGTTTCATACTTCGATGCGTCTGAGACCTTTACCTTGATTTCTCTGGAACCGGCTCTTTCCGGTCCGAATTGATTGCATGCCGTACAAATGACGGCAAACAGCGCCAATGTCAATGCTTTCTTTTCCATTTCATTCAAATGATGTGACGAATGTTCCCTCGTCTTCATATGGTTCAACTTCGACGGATTCATGCAGGATCGGCGCATCCGCCATCACGGATCCTGCAAGGATTCTGTCCCGGACTTCCATCTCCACCGGGACCATCTTCATTTTTTCATAAGGACGTTTCATTTTTCTATCTTTTTTTATATTTGCATCAAACAATGATTGCCATGAACGTTCCGAAACACTTTCTCAAGAAAGATTTCCTGATAGACACGGTCATTTTCGACGCATTGTTTTCTGTCGTATTCCTTGCTGTCTACAGGCCATTTTCCAACACTTGCTGGCTGGGGGTCACTCCTGTCGGGACCTTCCTGCATTCCGCGGCCTTCTACTTTTGCAGCATAGCTGTCCTGCTCTTCAGCAAATGGATTTTCTATCGTTTCGAAGGCAAACATCAGCCTACCAACATCCATCTTGCCATCTGGGTCCTGTGCGAATGCTTGGTCATCGCCGCGCTTTACCTGCTGTTCTCGGATATCTCCGGGCAGCTGGGCGGGATGGCGCTTGCCAGACTGCTTCCCAAGATTACGATCTGCGTTGCTCTCATACTCGTCATTCCCCTATCCTTGTGCTATCTGTATGTAATGGTCCTCGGTGCGAGGGAAGAGATACGGGTATTGAAACTTAATGGCAGAGCCGCCTCTGATTCCGGAAGGATGATTGGTTTCCAGGACCATTCCGGCGCCTTGAAGATCAATGTCTCCCCTGACGATATCTACTATGTCGAATCTCAGGACAATTATGTCAACATCTGGTATATGGGCGGAGAGAAACTCACAAGCTATCTTCTCAGGAACAGTACAGCCCAGATCGAGGACATCTTGAAGGATACTGACATCGTACGTTGTCACAGATCATATCTGGTGAACATCTCTAAAGTCAAGGTCTTGAAGCACGGCAAAGGCCGGGCGACGATCATACTGGATGATCCGAAAGGGACATCAATCCCTGTATCCAGGAAATACTACCAGGCGATATCGGACATGGTGGTCCCGGACAAGCAGTTCGGGGAATAAGCGTGTATAATTAATATTTTCCATAGCCGCGATGTTTTTGATCACGGCACAAAAATATAACAACGATCCTGCCCTGGAACGGCGCAGAATCGTCTATGTGGCGAATGGACGGATTGCTTGGCGAGTGGAAATGAATTGTGGCTGGAGGGAAAAGACTCAAGCCATCGAAACGCTGTCGATCCTTAGCCTGAGTGTTGCTGCCGGTGCATGAACTTCCACCACATCACCCTCCTTCTTGCCCATGAGGGCCTGCCCAATCGGGGATTTCAACGAAATCTTTCCTTCTTCAAGGTTCATCTCGTGAGGACTCACGATTGTGTATGTCATCTTCTTGTTGGTGTCCAGATTCGTGAACTCCACCTTGCTGAGCAGGGTGATCTGGTCTTTCGGCAGCGACTTCGTGTCTATGACCCTGGAATATTTCAGCACCTTCTGCAGGAAGTTGATCCTGCTGATGGTCTTGGCTTGTGCGCGACGTGCGGCACGATACTCGAAATTTTCGCTAAGGTCACCTTGGGCACGAGCCTCCGCCAGGGCATCCTTGATCCTCGGATACTCCACGTCGATGAGATTGTCGAGCTCGGCGACTATCTTGTCATAGCCTTCCTTTGAGAGATACTCCATAATGTACAAATTTACTCAAAAATCGAGGGCCATGATATAATCGTTCATGAAATACCCCTCCCCGATCGGGAAATCGCCTTCGCGGGCCTTTGTCATGCCGAGATGCTCGTAGAACGACACCGCACCGTTGTTGCGGTTGACGTTGAGCTCGATCCTCGAACGCCCCGGTGACAGCATGCGGACCTGGTTGACTACCGTTTCGAAGAGTGCCCTTCCAAGCCCCTCTCCCCTGCTGTCCGGCATCACATACAGTTTTTCGAGGTGGTATCTGTCTGTTCCGTCATCCGTGCTTCCGTCGCGTCGGAATGAGACATAGCCCTTTCCGTCTTCGACGAAATACACATGCCCCAGCCGGTCCATCTGCTCCTCGAGGTTCTTCTCGGAATACATCCAGTTCATCATGTATTCCATCTGCCCGCTGGAGAGGATGTCACGGTAAGTATCCCGGAACACGACATCAGCCATGGCCCTTATGGCCGGAATGTCATCAGCAGTTGCTCTTCTGATCATAAGACGTCCTATTCAGCCACGAGGTACAGCACACGGCTGCTCCACTCTTCCCAGCCATGGTCCACCGCATGCGAATAAGGAATCTCCAGGCCATTCTCCATGAGGAATCTGCCCGAGAACTTGCGGCCCTCGTACGAAAGCGTCCGGTTGTCGATGCGGTTCAGCTCTGTGACCTTGTACATCTTATCCGGGTCGAGCCCCGCGAAACGTGATCTGGCAAGAAGCGCGTCCGTGGAGTTGTTGAGACGCCACCAGTAGAAGACAGCCTTGTCCTTAGCTTCGGAGACATACATCAAGGAAGCGAAACCCTTGTGCTCGAAAGGAGCTACAAGCCTGTACTGGTCGCCGAACTGCACCACAGGCCTGATTTCCTTATAAGAAGCGATCACTCCCTTGCAGAACTCCTTCTCCTCCGCCGTCATGGTCTTCGGCTGCAGCTCCATTCCCATGCGGCCGCTCATAGCAACGTCGCATCGGAACTTGAGCGAAATCTCGCGGTTGGTGGCGCCGTTGTGACGAGCGCTGATATGCGATGCCATCGCGATCGCAGGGAAGAAGTATGATGTGCCCCACTGGAGCGTGATCCTCTGGTAGGCGTCGGTGTTGTCGCTGGTCCAGAACTCGTCGAACCAAGGCAGAACTCCCCAGTTGGTCCTGCCTCCTCCGCTGGCGCATGCCTGCATCGTGACATCAGGATATTTGGCGCGTATCCTGTCGCAGACTTTCGCAAACCCATGCCAGTATTCAATGTCAAGGTGTGCCTGCGGCTTGAGCGTCTGGCTGCCATATGCGCTCATATTCATGTTTGCGTCCCATTTGATATAGTCGATGGCCGGATTCTCGGTCATGATGTCGTCCACAACCTTGAACACGAAGTCCTGCACTTCAGGATTGCTCAGGTCGAGAACCAGCTGCGTGCCGCCGCGGCCGTAAACCTCCTTCCTGCCGTCTGCCTTGAGCACCCAGTCCGGATGCTTCTCGTACAGTTCGCTGTCCTTGTTGGTCATCTCTGGCTCGATCCAGATACCGAACTTGATGCCGTGTCCATCCGCCTTGCTGACCAGGTTGGCAATTCCGTTCGGAAGCTTGTTCCTGTCCACCACCCAGTCGCCGAGTCCGCGGCTGTCATTCGTCCTCGGATACTTGTCTCCGAACCAGCCGTCGTCCATCACGAAGAGCTCCCCGCCCATTTCGGCGATGTCGCCCATCATCTGGTCCATGCATGGCTCGTTGATGTCCATGAATACGCCTTCCCAGCTGTTCAGTAGTATCTTGCGCTCCTTGTCCCCATGCGCGAGTTTCCAGGTCCTGCCCCAACGGTGGAAGTTGCGGCTGACTCCGCCGATCCCCTCGTTCGAGTAACTGAGCGCCAGCGGTGGGGTGACCAGCGTTTCGCCCTTGCCGAGCGTGTATGGAGCATTGTCCGGGCATATGCCCGCGAATATGTGGTGCATGTCGCTTTCCGTGGTCTGGAAGCGGAGTTCGAAGTTGCCTCCCCATTCCAGCGCCATGCCGATGACACGGCCGAAGTTCTCCTGCGGCTTGCCGTCGAGGCTGATCATCGCCTCGGCATGCGACGTATGCGAATTGCGCACGCCGTCCATGTTCTTGATGACCTTGATGCCGCGCGTGAGAGGTTCTTCGCATACACTCGCCTCCCTCAGCCATGCTCCACCGAGCGTGGAGATCCACACATCCCCGTAGCGAACCGGCAGATGCGCCGAATAGTAACGCGTCAGCGTGGCGCTCTTGCGGCCGGCATTGGAAATCTCGGCCCAGGTCTCGATGATGTCCTGGTCCACAAAGCTCTTGAACACGTTGCAGACCTGTATGTCATAGACGGGGTCGGCGCTCGTCACCCTGACGATTTCGCCCCCTTCCCAAGCTGAACGTTCGGTGCCGACCACTTTCAACTGGAGGGTCAGGTTGCCATCGTGCTGTATCACGCTGATGGCCGGTTCTTCCTCCCCGTTCAATCCGAATGCCGGATACAGGGTCGTGATGTTGTAGTCCGCAACGCGCGGAGCATCTTTTTCTCCAGCTTCCAGCCTTGTGCCGTAATAGGCTATCTTGGCCTCCCTCCCCTCTTTGGCATCGAGGATGAGGGTGTTCGACTTGGTATTCATCAGGGTAAGCCCTGCAGCAAGGATTGCGAGTATGCTCATATGTTTTTCTTGATTTGTCAGGCTAATTTAGTCAATAAAAACCGCACGTCAAAATGCACTGCGTTTCCACTTTTTTAAGTAACTTCGCATAACGCACTTGAAATAATGACTATATGAGTACTCTTGGAAACATTCTATGGCTGATCCTCGGCGGATTGATAGTCGCCCTATTATACATCGGCGTGGGGGTCCTTATGTGTTTCACGGTAATAGGCATCCCGTTCGGCGTGCAGTTGATCAAGATAGGCTTCCTCGCGCTCTCACCTTTCGGCAAGGAAGTCACCACAATAGACAATCCTGGGTGTATTTCGCTGGTTTTCACTGTATTGTGGATTCTGTGCGGCTGGTGGGAGATTGCAATCATTCATTTCATCCTCGCCTGTATCTTCGCAATTACAATCATCGGCATACCATTCGCAAAGGCACATTGGAGACTAATGAAAATGAGCTTCATGCC
>JAZQNI010000008.1:0-29448 GCA_045627265.1 Candidatus Cryptobacteroides sp. | reverse complement strand
GATTTCTATCTCAGGATAGCGGCACAGCACCCTATCTACGGAGTCATTCCTGAGAATTTCAAGATGATGGACGTCGGCAAGGTTGACAGCCTGGCCGCGGCCGAAGGTTTTCTGGCGGAGTTGGAGCCGGAAGGCGGTTTTGGGAAATAGCTGGATAATTTGTAAATTTGCAAGTTATGATGAAAGGGCTGATTTCAAGAATATGGTTCCCGGCAACCGTCATCAGCGCGTTGACGCTGCAGCTGGGGATGTCGGATGTGGATGTCAAGAGCAATGACACCCTCATCTATGCCTTCGAGGACGCAGAGTCCCCTTTCATCGACACCGTCAAGTACCCTCGGGACGGCTATAAGAAGAGGTGGACCGAAGAGGAGAAGGCCGGCACGTTCAGCATAGCAGACTCGCTTCTGGACAGCGGCCAGGAAGAGTTCGGGGATGAAGAGGCCCTCAACCTCCGGCCGATGGCCCTGGACACGCTTATCGCGCCGGACTCCCTGCTCCAGCTCGACACATTCCGATATAAGTACTACGCCGCGCTCAGGGATTCCCTGTGCCACATGTACGTGAGGGACTCACTTATCGCGATGGGAGACTCGCTTGACTGGCCGAGGCTCGACTCGCTGTATGCGGTCGACTCCGCGGCATTCGCCGAGGCCGCATATTGGGAATGGTATGCGACACTCGACAAGGCCGGGCGGAAAAAAGCAGATTTCGAAAGGCTCATCCCGATCAAGCAGGCGCAGCTTGACAGCCTGAAGGCGGCCAAAGACAGTATCCAGGCCGTCAAGGACAGCATACTCGAGAACACCCCACGCATTCTGGAATCGTACGTTTTCCGCGACTCCATGAGGTACAGGCGTATCCTCAAGTGGACTCACGACCAGAATTTCCACGACATAAAGCTGGAGGAGGAGGACACCTCGTTCCGATACCGCTTCTACGACTACCCGTTCCAGAGGAAGGACGTCAATGCGACCTGGCTGGGTGTAGCCGGCTCCCCTGTGCAGTATTTCGACTACTCGCTCAGGAAATCAAAGGAGAACGTATTCTTCTATGACAGCGAAGAGAGCTGGTCCTACACGCCTTCGACGCTCGGAATGTACAACACCAAGACGCCTTACACGGAGCTCGGCTATTCAGGTACTATCCTGGCCGGCTCGAGCAAGGAGTCCGACAACCTGCACCTGATGACCACCCAGAACATCACGCCGGCGCTGAACATCTGCCTGTTGTTCGACCGGTTCGGCGGTGAAGGAATTCTTGACAAGGAAAAGACGACCAACAAGACAAGCGTGGTATCCGCCAACTATCTGGGCAAGAAATACATGATGCACGCCGGATACATACACAACAAGATTTCGCGTACGGAAAACGGAGGTATCGTCGACAACTTCTGGATCAGGGACACGACCGTGGATGCCAGGGAAATCTCCGTCCAGCTGGCCGACGCCAAGAGCGCCATCAACAAACACACGGTATTCCTCGACCAGCAATACAGGATTCCGTTCTATTTCCTTGAGAAATGGATGAACAGGAAAGAGTCCTCCGACACCCTTCTGGCGGGAGAAGGACTGCCTGAACCGGTGCTTGAAGCGGGAAACGAAGAAAAAGAAACAGAAGAAGATAAAAAGACCGCCGAGGCATCCGGAGAAGATGACGGAACTGCAGATGAGCAGACCGCAGCTTCCGACACATTGAAGATCGACGACGGAGACATCACAACGGCATTCATCGGTCATAGCAGCGAATACTCCGTCTACAAGAGGGTCTACTCCGACAATCTGAGCAAAAACGCTGAAAAAGAGTTCTACGGGAATGTATTCAACTACAACCCAAAGTCATCGAACGACTCACTCAGGGTGATGAAGTTCGACAACAAGGTTTTCCTGCGTCTGCAGCCATGGGCTGAAGACGGAATCGTGTCCAAGCTCGATCTCGGAATAGGAGAAAAGATACAGAACTATTTCACGTTCGACAACAGATACATCAACAAGCCGTCGAACAAACTGTGGACCGCCACCTACCTGTATGCCGGAGTCAACGGCAAATTCAAGAAATATATAGAATGGGACGCCCTCGGGCATTACACATTCCTCGGAGACGAGATGAACGACTTCGACATCAGCGCGAACGCCAAGCTGAACATCTTCCCGTTCAGAAGGCACAAGGACAGTCCGCTGTCGATGGATGCCCATTTCAGCACTTCGCTCAAGGAGCCTGACTACTACACCCAGCATCTCTACACCAACCATTACAAGTGGGACAATGAATTCGGCAAGATATCGACCACGACCTTGCAGTTCGGTCTCACCATCCCGAGATGGGACCTCGGCGCGAGGGTGACATACAACCTTCTGGCGAACAACATCTATTACGACGAGAGCGCCATGGTATGCCAGAACACGACTGCGATGAGCGTATTGTCAGCGATGATGTACAAGAATTTCACCGTAGGCAAGCTTCATTTCGATCACAAAGCCCTCTTCCAGATGAGTTCGAACGAGGACGTCATCCCGCTTCCGAAGCTCGCCGCGAACATCCGATATTATATACAGATTCCGGTAAAGGACGCCATGAAGATGCAGCTCGGAGCCAATGTATGGTACTACACGGCATGGCACCTGCCATCATGGAGCCCTGCCCTCGGAGTTTTCCACAACCAGAAAGAGCTGGAATATGGAGATTCACCTTATGTCGATGCGTTCGCGAACTTCCAGTGGAAGCGCTGCTGCCTGTTCGTGAAATACGAAAACGCCAACATGGGATGGCCGATGAAGCATGCGGACTATTTCAGCGCCAACCACTACATCCGCACCACCAGGACAGTGAAGATCGGAGTATACTGGCCGTTCTACACCCAACCTGGCAAGGATAATGCACAGCTGAAGAGCGGAGAATAACGATTCCATATCAAGCTTTCACATGACCAGAACCCAGAGGAATTTGCTGACACTTGCGGCCGTCTTGATCATAGCTGCTTTGATATCGGTCACACGGACTACGGTCGGCGATGCCCATATGGGAGAAGGATTCGCCCAGAAGGACATCAACTGCACATTCGCCCTCGGACAACACACGGATTCCACCAAGGTCCTGATCGCCGGCTACAATTATCACCTGCTCAATGCATTTGCAGCCGACATGAAATCAGGGATTGGCATCAGTCTGGCGGAAGCAGACGAATCCCCGCTGGACTCGCTTGCCGCAGGATCGGCCGACATCGTGGTGCTGCCATGGAATGCTGAATTCCCTGCAGACATCGCAAGCCCGGTATATGTGGACAGCGTGAGCATTTGGGTCGTCAATGATGACAATCTCCTCGGAATCAAGGAAATGAACTCCTGGCTCAGGAAATACTACAAATCACCATCGTACAAGAAGACCCACAAGCGCTTTGTCAACGCGTTCAACGACCCATACCACATCGCAGACCTTCAGCAGACCCTCGATGACCTAAGTCCTTACGACAGTCTGTACCGGGTATATGCCAAACAGATCGGATGGGATTGGAAGCTGCTCGCAGCCCTTTCATTCAAGGAATCGAAGTTCAGGACCGATGCAAGATCCGGTAAAGGAGCGAGAGGACTGATGCAGGTCATGCCGACCACCGCAGGAAAATATGGTCTCGAAGACATCCTGAACCCGGAAGAGAACATCAGAGCTGGAGCCGAATACCTCGCCTACCTTAGCCGGATATTCGAGAAGCGGGTACGTGGTGGAGACTCCGAGGAGTTGAAGAAATTCGTACTGGGGGCCTACAATGCGGGAGAAGGCCACATCATCGACTGCATCAACTACGCCCAGTCCCAGAATCTTTACGACAGCACCTGGTCCAGCGTGTGCCACATACTCCCGGAAATGGAGGAGGACGACATAAGCGTATCAGATACTGTCAAGCTAGGCAGTTTCGATGTCCAGCAGGCATCCTTTTTCATCGACGAGATTCAGACCTTGTACGAGACTTTCTGCGAAATCTGCAACAAATGATCATTGAGCCCTGACAGTCTTGGCAGGATCGACCTTGGAGATGAACAGACAAGGTATCAGCAACAGAAGCATGATCACCACATAGGAGATGGCATCCGCCACAATTATCGTGGGCAGGTTCACCGCCACAGGGACGAACGGAACGAAATAATTGGCCGGATTCAATCGGATGAGATGTGTCGTACCCTGAATAAGACAGAACAACAAAGCCAGACCGTTTCCCACCGCCATTCCCTTCAGCACCAGGTTGGAAGACACGCGCAGGAAAACTGATGCGATGTTCTTGTCCGTCATGCCCAGCGACTTGAGCACACCGATTGTGGATATATTCCTGAAAAGCATGATCAGCAGGCCTGATATCATGTTGAAACCAGCGACTATGGTCATCATCAACAGGATTATGACCACATTGAAGTCTATCAGGGCCAGCCAGTCGAACAACTGCGGATAGCGCTGGACCACCGAGGTCGCAACCGCCGCGTCATCCGGAGAATCGGAAAACATCAATGCCATCATTCCTATCTCCTCGTTCTTCGAATTGATTCTGGACGGGGTCTTGTATTCATCATCAAGCATCACCTCCAAAGCGGACACCTCATCCTCCTCCCAGCCGTTGAGTCTCTGCATATCCGACAAAGAGGCCCGGACTACAAGGTGATCGGAGGTCTCTATTATGCTGGGATAGATGCTGCTGACAGTGAACTTGCGGACTTTGACATGCTCCCCGACAAAATATGTGAGCATCTTGTCGCCGACCTGCAGCCCCAGAAGTTCAGACAGTCTGGACGGGATGCTGACGCCCAAAGCAAGCGTGTCACCGACCGATTCCACACCTTTGAACAGCACACCATGTATATTGTCCCCCACCTTGACTATTCCCGCGCGGTACACAACAGGATTGACGGATCTGATTCCGCCCAAGGAGTCAAGACGGCCAGCATACGATGGACGGGAAGACACCGGGTCCTCCTCCCCGACGAAGTTCATCGATGAAGGCGTCAGCTGGATATCACCGGCAATCGAGGACACCCCCGACCGGATTTCTTTCCTGAAACCGGATGATATCGCCACGGCTATTATCATTATGAAGAAGGAGACGGCGATGGATACCATCGCCATCTTGCCCTTGAACTTGAGCCTGGACGCTATGAACTTCTCCGCATTCATTACTTGAGGCTCTCAAGCCTGGCCTTGGCGGCCGCTTTTTCATTGTCGGTTGCGCCTATGACAGCCAACTTCTGCAGATACTTCTTCTCAAGCTTGACATTCTTGTCCTTGCGGGCCAGCAGGACACAGTTCTTAACTGCCGAATAATTGTCCGGATCCAACTTCAACGCCTTGTTGTAGTATTTGAGAGCGGTCTTGGAATCTTTCTTGAATGCCAGATAATATGACCCCAGATTGTTCAGGAATTCAGGGTTTTTGGAATCATAGACGGCCATCTTCTCGGAAATGGAGCGGAATGCCTCCATCGCAGAAGGAGTCCCCGTCTTGAAGAACACATAACAATACTCGACCATGGCGGCAGAGAAACTGTCATCAAGGAAAGGGACGTCGTTGAAGATCCACAGCGGATGGGAGCTGTAATTGTAGTCGATCAAGCTTCTGATCGCCTGTGTGGCCATGTCAGGAGACTCCTTCTCATAAGCCATCAACGATGTTATCTTGCTGAACCTCAATTCGATATCATTCGGATTCAGCTTGATGGCCTTATCCAGTGCCGCAGTAGCCTTGCCGTACATCTCATCTTCGAAGAACCGCTCCTCGAAATAGTTCACCTTCTTGCCAGTAGAATCGTTCAAGGAGAGCACAGGCTCCATCCCGATGAATTTCGGCTGATCCTTGGACACGATCTTCGAGGACTGGCATTTCTCATAATAATAGTTGAACTTGGCGCAAAGCATATCCACGTCATCCGGGAAATCCGCCTCCCACCTGCCGATCAAGGTCTCTATTCCCACACCTGTGGTACCAAGCTTGTTGACCAGGAGAGCATAACGTGTCTTGTAGTCATCGGCCGTCGTCTGAGCCAACGACGTCACTGCCAGCAGCGAAGCCGCCAAAGTGATAAAGTATCTTTTCATCTTCATACGTTGATATCCATCAAAATCCTCCTCCCCTGCGGATGGAGGTTGTTGCACCGGTTGCCTAAATTCTTGACGAATCCGAGTGGAAGCCCCCTGTAAGTCAAGAGGTTATATCCGCGCGGAGAGTCAGGCAGCACAATATTGTCCCTATGCAGGAAATGCAAGGCGGTCAATTTGTCGACCGGAGCCTCCGGGAAGGCACCCCTGTCGTACGAATAGCTCAACGCCCAATCCGGATCAGGAACAAAATCCGTACCTTTCATCTGCCCCTTGCAAACGCCGGACCGTAACGGGCGGAGCCTCGAAAGGTCATCCCGCATTCCACCGTGGCTGCAACCGTCGGTTTTCCTGACTGCAGAGGCATATTGTCCCTCGCCCGGGACCTGACCCGGGACAAGGAGATATCCGTACCCGGTCTCCATGACACCGTCGAACGGACATCCTCCGTCCGGACGCAGCTTTTCCGCCCCGAATCCGGACACCATCCATCCGACCATGTCATCATCCTCCTCCTTGGAGAACGTGCAGGTGGAATAGACCATCACTCCGCCTTTCCTGAGTGCCGGCCAGACATCCGCGACAATCCTCTTCTGGCGAGCGGCACAAAGGGCGACTGTCTCAGGCGACCAGTCGGCGACCGCCTTCTCGTCCTTCCTGAACATTCCTTCGCCCGAGCATGGAACGTCCGCGACCACGATATCGAAGAAGCCCTCGAACGCCGCAAACGCTTTCGGATCCACGCTGGTCACGACCACATTCGGATCGCCCCAGATGGCCACATTGTCCGACAGCACAGCCGCCCTCTTGCGCATGACCTCATTGGAGACCAGGAGGAAACCGTCCCCGAACGCCAATCTAAGCGATGCTGCCAGATCGGTGGTCTTGCCGCCCGGAGCCGCGCACAAATCCAACACACGGACGTTCCGTCCTGCGACGCCGGCAGTCTCCAGCATGCGGCGGAAAAGCCAGCCGACAAACATGGCGGAGCTGTCCTGGACATAATACGCCCCGGCATGGAACAGAGGATGCAGGGTGAATACAGGGCGGGACTTGAGCATGTATCCATAATCACACCACGGCACACGTTCCGCGCCTTCGAGTATCGGAAGCGGAGAGTCAGGTTTCTTGAACGGATTCAGGCGCACGGACACGGAAGCAGGCTGTCCGACCGCCTCCATAAAGGAGTCGGCAACCCCGCTGCCGGCCACAGATGCCAGCGACCTGATGAATTCCTCCGGAAGCATGTCAGCTGTTGAATCCCTGAGGGAACTGGGACGGATCGAATCCTTCCGGCATACGGCCTTCGGACACATCCACCAGGGAATCCACAATCTTGTCCAGGGCATCCTGGATCTTGCTGCCGAGAAGCATCTTCATCATCAGATTGAGCTCCGCGGACACCTCGATATGAAAGTCAGTCTTGTCCGGAACACCGATGGAATCGAAATGAAGAGACACGGAAAAATGGAAAGGAGCGCCGTTGTCTTCTATCTCGATCCTGGAATATGGGACGCGCTGCGTCACTTTCACTCCGATGTTGAAGCCCTGGACCGTAGCGCTGACCGTATCGAAGTCCGCAGTGACGCCCTGTTTCTTGTCTTCAGGGAGCATATTCACGAAATTCCTCATGTCGACGAACGACATATACAGCTCGAAAGGAGATTTCGACACGATACCATGCTTGCTTTTATATTGTGCAGCCATTGTAATCCGGATATTTGATTTAAATTTGCAATATAGACTACAAATATAAGAAACTGTTTTGATTTGCCCACGGATGCAGATGACACACAAGATATATTTTGAGGACAGATGCATAATCGTGTGCCCGCACGGAGACCAGCAGTTGTCCGATGCGAACGCAGTAGAATTCCACGCAGGCGACAAGATCGACATACACCTGCTCGTAGGCATGTTCGAAAGCGCGGATTCGCCGGCGAAAGTCTACATACCGTCCGACGACTGCGAACTCACATACAAGAGGTTGTGCGCGGAATTCAAAGAAGTCAACGCGGCCGGAGGACTGGTTTCTAACCGCAGGGGGGATTTCCTGCTCATACGCAGAAATGGCTTGTGGGACCTGCCGAAAGGGCATCAGGAGCCAGGAGAAGACATAACGGTCACTGCGCTGAGGGAAGTCCAGGAAGAGACAGGAGTCCAGGAGCTCGAACTCCGCGAGCTCATCGACATCACCGACCATTGCTACCTCAGGAACGGGATCTGGCACCTCAAGCATACCTGGTGGTACGACATGCTATACACCGCCCCTGTCGACCTGATCCCCCAGACAGAGGAGGACATCAGCAAGGCTGCATGGGTGGCGAAGTCGAGTCTGCCTCCTTTCCTGAAAAACACATACCCTTCCATACAGGAAGTGTTCAAAGATGCAAAAGTGTGAAACTTTTGTAAAAGAGTTGTCGTATAATAAAAGTACGCAACTTTATCAGAATGAAACTTTCACAATTCCAGTTCAGCCTGCCAAAAGACAGGATCGCCCAGGAACCGACCAGATGGCGCGACGAATGCAGGCTTATGGTCATCAACAAGAAGACCGGAGAAATCGAGCACAGACAGTTCAAGGACATCATCGAGTATTTCGGCAAGGGAGACACCTTCGTATTCACCGACACCAAGGTATTCCCTGCCCGTCTCTACGGCAAGAAAGAGAAGACCGGAGCTGAGATCATGGTCTTCCTCCTCAGGGAATTGAACAAGGAGCAGAGACTATGGGACGTTATAGTCGAGCCGGCAAGGAAGATCAGGATCGGAAACAAGCTTTATTTCGGAGAGGATGAGAATCTTGTCGCTGAAGTGATAGACAACACCACTTCGCGCGGACGTACTCTCAGATTCCTCTATGACGGTTCGTACGAAGAGTTCAAGGAAGTTCTTTTCGGGCTTGGAGAGACTCCAGTTCCTCTTTTCGTGAAGCCGAAGGCGACTCCTGAAGACAAGGATAACTATCAGACCATCTTCGCGCAGCACGAGGGTGCGGTCGCAGTGCCGTCCGCCGGTACGCATTTCAGCCGCGAGCTGTTTAACAGGATGATTCTCAAAGACATAGACAAAGCATTCATCACAGTGCACATGGGCATCGGACATTTCCGCAAGGTGGATGTCGAAGACCTGTCCAAGCACAGGATGGATGCCGAGAGGATGATCATCTCAGAAGAAGCTGCGGCCACCATAAACAAAGCCAAGAAACGCGGCAACAAGATCGTAGCGGTCGGAACCACCACCGTACGCGCGCTTGAGACCTATGTAACGACCGACAATGAAGTCAAGGCCAACGACATATGGACAAACAAATTCATCTTCCCTCCATACGAGTTCTCCATTCCGGATGCGATAGTGACCGGATTCCATATGCCGGAATCGACCATGCTCATGTCTGTGGCAGCATTCGGCGGATTCGAGCACATCATGAACGCATACAAGGTCGCCCTTGAGGAAGGATACCGCTTCGGCCCGTACGGCGACGCGATGCTTGTCCTTTAAAATAAAGATAAAACGGCAGCCTATCCTTTAAAATTCATATAAAACCTCCGGACCCTCGACGTCCGGAGGTTTTTGTTTTGCGCGGATTTGCGATGTTTGCGCAAAAAAGGCTATGGAAGACATCACTTTCGAGAGGGCATCATACTGCGCTCTCAACAGGATATTCGGATACGACCCAATCATCGCACACAAACTGACCGGGATGCTGGGATCTGCCGGAGCCGTATTCGGTCTCACCGCGGAGGAGCTGGACAGGATACTTGGCCCATTTTCGAAGTACAAGCCCCTGATTTCGCCCGGAGAGGTCGATCGCAGTGCGGAAGAGCTCATCGCGCTCCGCCGACAGGGAGTAGAATTCATCTGCAGGATGGACGACTGTTACCCGGAGCTTCTCGCTGAATGCGACGATGCACCAGTCGGCCTGTACCTGCGCTCCGGCACACCCCCGGAGCTTATTTTCGGCAAACGTCCGCAAATCGCCGTGGTAGGCACGAGGGACATCTCCTTCTATGGGAAAGAATGGTGCAGAAAAATCGTGACCAGAATGTCGACCTGCGAGCGGAAGCCCATGATAATCAGCGGATTTGCTTTAGGAACGGACATCATAGCGCACAGCTGCGCCCTCGAATGCGGGCTCCCAACGGTCGCTGTGCTCCCCTGCGGTATAGATAGCATATACCCGTCGCAGCACCACAGATGGGCCGGAAGAATGCTCGATACAGACGGCTGCGCGCTGATCACCGACTATCCTCCGGGCACCCGGGCGATCGCAATCAACTTCCTGAGGCGCAACAGGATCATCGCCGGGCTCGCATCAGCCACCATCCTGATCGAGTCCAAATCGAAAGGCGGCGGGCTGATCACCACAGATTTCGCATTCAACTACAACAGGAACGTGTTCGCCCTGCCCGGAAGGATCGACGATGTCAGGTCGATGGGGTGCAACAGAATCATACGATGCAAGATGGCAGACCCAATCGAAGACCTGGACGTGCTGATGAGGGACCTCGGCCTGGGCAAAGGAGACGGTTCATCGAAGCCGCGGCTGGAAGAAGAGGTCCGCAGCAGGTACTCAGGTTCCATACCGCCCGAGCACCTGGAATACGTCATCTCAGCCGCCGGTCTGATACGCAGATGCCGGGGCATCAGCATCCAGGAGCTTCAGGTCGAGCTCGGCTGCAGCTACAGCGAAGCCTCCTACATCACGGAACTTCTGGAAACCGACGGCTTCATAGAGACAGACTTGCTCCAAAGATGCAACATCAAGCAAAAAATTAAGTAAATTTGTACTCTGTTATGGAGTACATCGACACACATACACACACAACAGACGAAGCATTCGCCGGCGACGAAGAAGGATTCATCAGGCGCGCCCAGGATGCCGGAGTTCGCGTGATGCTGCAGGCTGACATCGACTCAAAGGAAAGAGCCGGGATGTACAGCCTTGTCAGGAAGCATCCAGGAGTGTTGTACCCCATGCTCGGACTATACCCCGGATCGGTCGACAAGGGCTGGAAAAGCGAATTGGACGAGATGATGAAATGGCAGGACTGCGGCGCGGTCGCCATCGGGGAAATCGGCCTCGACTACCACTACGGCGCGGAATTCGCGGAAGAACAGAAGGAAGCACTGAGGGTGCAGCTCGAATTCGCCGCCAGGAAAGACCTCCCGGTCAACATCCATCTCCGTGAAGCCACGGCCGACTTCCTGCAGATCGTCTCCGAGTGCCGGCACCTTGGACTGAGAGGCAACCTGCATGCATACAGCGGCAGCTACGAGACTTTCATGGAGCTGCAGAAACTCGGAGACTGGAGGATCGGTATCGGAGGAGTCGTGACTTTCAAGAAAGCAGCACTGGCCGAAGTGGTCAGGAAAGTCCCCCTGGAACGTATGCTTCTCGAAACCGACGCCCCATATCTCACGCCCGTGCCGTTCAGGGGCACCAGGAACGAGAGTTCCCTCATCCCTGTAATTGCAGCCAAGATTGCTGAGATAAAGGGGACCAGCATAGAAGAAGTGGCGGAGACCACCACAGCAAACGCGCGAAAACTATTCGGAATATGACCACCCACGCCAGCAAGTCATCCCTCCTTATGATCTACACCGGAGGGACAATAGGGATGAAGGAAGACCCTTCAGACCAGACATTGAAGCCGTTCGACTTCAGCCAGATATTGGACGAAGTCCCAGAACTGGCCAAGTTCGCTTTCAAGATAGATTCATATACGTTCGACCCGCTTATCGACTCTTCGGACGTCGAGCCATCCATTTGGCAGGCTCTCGCCGAGCTCATCCGGGACAGATATGACCTCTATGACGGCTTTGTGATCCTGCATGGCACGGACACCATGGCCTACTCAGCTTCCGCACTGAGTTTCATGCTGAGCAACCTCGGCAAGCCGGTGATCTTCACCGGCAGCCAGCTCCCGATCGGAAGTCCGAGGACTGACGGCAAGGAAAACCTGATCGGAGCGGTGGAAATCGCATCTTCAAAGAATGCGGCAGGACAGGCGACGGTGCCGGAAGTCTGCATTTTCTTCGACTCCATCCTGATGCGCGGCAACAGGGCGACCAAGGTCAACGCCGAAGACTTCGAGGCGTTCCACTCCCCCAATTTCCCGCCACTGGCCCAGGCCGGCATAAACATACGGTACAACGAATCATGCATCATGCACCCGGATGGAGGGGAATTCCGTGTGGACACGGCTCTGGACACCAGGGTCTCGATATTGAAGATCCATCCCGGAATCACGCCACAGGTTGTCAGCAACATCCTGCTCGGAGACGAGACCAGGGCCGTGATCATCGAGACATACGGCTCAGGGAATGCCCTGACCAAGGACTGGTTCCTGGAGATAATACGCAAGGCCCACGAAATGGGCAAGATCCTCGTCAATGTCACCCAGTGTCTGGGGGGAAGCGTCAACATGAACCTCTATGCCACCGGGAAACCCCTGAAGGAGGCCGGAGTCCTTTCCGGATACGACGGCACTACGGAAAGCACACTCGCAAAACTGTTCCATCTCATGGGCAGATACGAAGACAAGCGGTCCGTCGAGGAGCATTTTACAATAAATCTCAAGGGGGAAATCACCATATAGGCATTGTAATTTGAAAAATATTGGTTAAATTGCACAGGTTTTATAGGAGGTACTATACCCCGACGAAACAGAATAATTTATAACTATTTAATACAGTATTAATTAAATCACACAAAAACAATTATGAAAAAATTTTTCATGGTTTTGGCAGCTATGGCTGTAATGGTCATTTCTGCAAACATCGCATCAGCTCAGGAAGAGCAGGCTGCTGCTCCTGCAGCGACTGAGGAAGTTGCAGCTCCAGCCGAAATGAGCGCAGCTGACCTTCTCAAAGGTAACGGTGAAGAAGTTCCTCTCCACCAGGCCCTCAAGACCAAGTTCATCGAGGGTGGTGCAGGCTTCATGTCATTGATCATCATCTGCTTGATCATCGGTCTTGCACTCGCTATCGAAAGAATCCTCTATCTCACATTCTCAAAGACCAACGCCAAGGCTCTCGTAGCAAAGGTTGAGGAAGCTCTTGAGAAGGGTGGCATCGAGGCTGCAAAGGATGTTTGCCGTGAGACCCGCGGTCCTGTAGCAAGCATCTTCTATCAGGGACTTCTCCGCTACGACCAGGGTGTCGACGTTGTTGAGAAGACAGTCGTTTCTTATGGCTCTGTACAGATGAGCAACATGGAGAACGGTCTTTCATGGATCTCCCTCTTCATCGCCCTTGCTCCGTCTCTCGGATTCCTTGGAACAGTTATCGGTATGATCCAGGCATTCGATGCTATCCAGGCTGCTGGTGATATCTCTCCTAACGTTGTTGCAGGAGGTATGAAGGTCGCTTTGATCACAACCGTAGGTGGTTTGATCGTCGCCATGATTCTTCAGGTGTTCTACAACTACATCCTGGCCAAGATTGACTCCATCACCATCGATATGGAGGACTCATCAATCTGCCTCATCGACGCATTGACAAAATACGCCAAGAAGAACTAATCTTTCCAGCAAAAGGAGTTCATAATGAAGAACTATAGCAAAATATTCAAATATTTGATGTGGGCGCTGATCATCATCAGTGTTGTCCTCCTCGTCTGGGGCTTCGCCGTAGGCTTTGGTGACAACGCTGTGAACGTCCTCCTCTACTGGGCGTATGCAATGGTAGCACTTGCTATTGCAGCAGTCGTAGTAGTTGGCGCAGTGATCGGTGCGAAGAACAACCCGAAGAGCCTTGTGAAACTCGGCATCGGAGTTGTTGCCATCGCGGTTGTATGCTTCATCGCATACCTTCTCGCCGCCGGCAAGCCTGCAATGGGCCTGCTCGAGCAGCCGGATGCCAAGACTCTCAAACTTACTGATACCATTCTCAACCTTACCTACTTCACCGGTGCGCTTTCAATCATCGCTATCATCGTAGGTGAGATTGTAATGTCTGTCCGTGATAAAAAATAATAACGGCTATGGGTAAAAAGAAAACACCTGCAATCAACTCGAGCTCTACAGCCGACATCGCATTCCTGCTTTTGTGCTACTTCCTCATGACTACAACCATGGGATCACAGACAGGTTTGTCACGTCGTCTCCCGCCGATGCCTGACAAAGACACCAAGGTGGATGACCAGAAGGTTAATCGTCGAAACATCATCATCGTCAAGATTAACTCAGCTGATAGACTTCTCGCCGGTAGTGACCCAATAGACGTTAGCCAGCTTAAAGACAAGATCAAGGAATTCCTTACAAACCCTAACGACGACCCGAACCTTCCTGAGAAGGAGGTGAAGGACATCGAGGGATTCGGCCAGTATCCGGTTTCCAAGGGAGTCATCTCTCTCCAGAACGACCGTGGTACCAGCTACAATGCATACATCGCAGTTCAGAATGAGCTCGTAAAGGCCATCAACGAACTCCGTGACGAATTTGCATTCAAGAATTACGGTAAAGCTTTCCTTAACCTCAACGAGGAGCAGCAGGATGTCGTCAAGGACGCCATCCCTCAGAATATTTCTGAAGCTGAGCCTAAGGATGTTGCCAAGAAAAGATAACAGGAGGACAAGAATATGTCAAAATTCGGTGGAAACAACAGCAAGAAAGAGGTTCCAGCAGTAACCTCAAGTTCACTTTCCGATATCGTGTTCATGCTTCTGTTCTTCTTCATGGTAACAACCCAGTTGCGTGAAACTGAGAACAAAGTCATCGTGAAGCTTCCTGAAGCTTCCGAGGTTGTCAAGCTCGACAGAAAGGATCTTTCTTCATACATCAACATCGGTACACCTACCCGCAATTATCAGGCACAGTACGGTACTGACGCACGTATCCAGCTCAACGATTCTTTCATGAACATCGACGACATCCGTGACTTCATCGCAGCAGAGCGTGATTGAACGAACGAGGGCGATCGTCAGTTTATGACTACTGTCATCAGAGCGGACGAAGACGTGAGAATGGGTATCATCACAGATGTCAAGCAGGAGCTCAGACGTTGCTCCGCGCTTAAGATCATGTACGCATCCAGAAAACCTGCTGAGAACTAATCCAGCAACGTAATAATCAAGAAAAGGCCGATCATCACGATCGGCCTTTTCCTTTTAATAAACAACCTTGACCCAAGGCATCTTCTCCTCGGCAAATCTCTTATAGCCGAGAGGTATGTCGGTGCATAAGAAATCTGCCCCCAGATAGACTCCAAGGACGAAATCTGCAGTGCTGCGGCCAGGCCAAAGGCTGACGATAAGTCCTTTCTCATGGGCCTTGCGGACCGCCTCCCTCGAGGTACCATCCATGGTCGCGCCAAGTCTGTCGATACCCATGGCCAGACAAAGGGCTATGGTTTCATCATTGCACGGCTTGCCTGTGATAAGCAACAGATCCTTGCAGCCATATTTCTGCTGAAGATATCTCAATCCCCTGTAATCACTGGAGGTAAACAGGAATGTGGCATCGTCAGGCTTGGCAGCCATGACGGCATCATATATCTTGTCACAGTACTCCTGGAGTAGCGGCTCAGGGTATAGCTCGACAGGACTGGTCTTCAGCTCGAACTCCACATAAAGCCCCTCCTTATCCTTAAGGAAATCCAGAAGTTCATCCAGAAACATAAGCTTGTGCCCGCCCTTGGTGCAGAGAGAACGGATTTCAGCAGCTGTATGATGCTCAACAGACCCGGTCCCGTCTGTAGTACGGTCCAGCTTGCTGTCATGCGTTATGACAAGCTGTCCGTCAGAAGTCATGCGGATGTCTGTCTCAAAACCTCTGTAACCGGCTTCATAACTGGCCTGGAATGCACCTATGGTATTCTCATCGAACTCGATACGGCCTCCCCTGTGCGAAAAGACTCTTACAGTCTGCTCCTGGGCTCCTGACAGATACGGCAATGCCAGAAGAAACAATAATACTACGATTCTCCTCATAAAGATATGTTATGGATTACTGGGCTATGAACTGATATACGATATTGCCCATCTGCTTGGCTGGGGCCGTGGAGGACGAAGAGAACTTGGACAGTCGGGCGGCCCTGATGGCGAAGTTGCGGAGACAGGAGTCAGGCGAAGAAACGTCCTCCTGCACCTTTGCATTTATGACGTTGCCCTGATTGTCTACCGTGATGATCACCGTCACCATGCCGGCTCCCATACAACGGTAGGCAGGGATCGACAGCCTGCTCGCCTTGCGTCCGTCAAGTTCATAGGAAACAACGGATGGCCCGCTGTAATGCGACTCAGCCGGCTTCGAAGAAGACTGGCTTTCAGACTTCTTGAACTCATACACTTCATCTGGATCATTCTTGGCAGAAACGCCGTGATCGAGTTCCTGCTGAAGCTTCGCCGCATCTTTGTACAATTCCTCGGCATTCGTTCCCCTGTCGTCCTTCAATGCACCACGGTCGACAGCAACATTCCTTACAGGTACACTGCCGGCAGCGGCTAGCATGTCCTCGATACGCTTGGAGATATCTTCCTTGAAATCGATCTCCTTCTGCACCTTTTCGATCTGCTCCTGCTTCGTGAAATCAAGCACAAAAGAATTCTCTTTCGCAATCGAGAAGCCCAACTGGGAAGCCAGCAGGATTATTATCACCACGAGATGGAATATCACGGTGATATACAACCCTGCACGATCTTCTTTGTTGAGTCTGGCCATAAAACTGTTCGGGACTTATTCAGACGGATTCAAAGCCTTTTCTATCATCGCAGTAAGGCAACGTATGGCCACCTTGTTGTGTCCTCCCTGAGGAATGATGATATCGGCGAAACGCTTGCTTGGCTCTATGAACTGAAGGTACATAGGCTTGACCGTGTTGGAGTACCTCTCGATAACCCAATGGACATCCTTTCCACGCTCGGATATATCCCTCTCCATCACGCGCATCAGACGATCATCGTCATCAGCGTCCACGAACACCTTGACAT
Organism: Candidatus Cryptobacteroides sp.; assembly: GCA_045627265.1. Classification (GTDB taxonomy): domain Bacteria; phylum Bacteroidota; class Bacteroidia; order Bacteroidales; family UBA932; genus Cryptobacteroides. The sequence continues at coordinate 12,444 of JAZQNI010000008.1, read as the reverse complement.
CCATCTGATTGCGAAGCTCTTCGCAGGTGAAGATAAGGATGCCTTCGATGATGATCACATCCGCCGGATCGACCTTCACCACCTCTGTCTTGGAGCGGGAGCAGGAAATATACGAGTACACCGGCTGCTCGATGGACCTGCCGGCCTTCAGCTCGGCAAGCTGCTGGCAGAGCAGAGACCAGTCGATGGCATCAGGATGATCGAAATTGTGATGACGCTTCTCGTCATCCGTCAAGTCTGTCAGGTCCTTGTAATACGAGTCCTGGGGTATCACGACGACATTCTTCTCGTCGCGGAGTTTCTCGCGGATCGCGCGTACGACAGTCGTCTTGCCAGAACCGGACCCACCGGCAATACCAATAACAAGCATAAGCTCAAAGATTAATATTCAGCGTTCTTTGGAGTACGAGGGAACGGGATGACGTCACGGATGTTGGTCATGCCCGTAACAAAGAGCAGAAGGCGCTCGAAACCGAGTCCGAAGCCACTGTGAGGGCAAGAGCCGAAGCGTCTGGTATCGATGTACCACTCGAGGTTCTTACGGCTCATCTGAAGCTCGTCTATGCGGTTCTCAAGTTTCTCAAGAGATGCCTCTCTCTCTGATCCTCCGATGATTTCACCGATCTTAGGGAAGAGCACATCCATTGCGCGCACGGTCTTGCCGTCCTCATTCTGCTTCATGTAGAATGCCTTGATGTCCTTAGGATATCCGGTGAGGATGACAGGCTTGCCGAAATGCTGCTCGACGAGATAACGCTCATGCTCGCTCTGCAGGTCGACGCCCCAATATACCGGATACTCGAACTTCACGCCGTCAGCGATGGCCTTCTCGAGGATTTTGATGCCCTCGGTGTACTCAAGACGGACGAAGTCGGTCGCGATGACGCCCTTGAGACGCTCGATGAGCTCAGGGTCGTACCTGTCGTTGAGGAACTTGACATCGTCGTAGCAATTGTCGAGAGCATACTTGACGAGGTGCTTGATGAAGTCTTCCGCGAGGTCCATGTTGTCCACGATATCGTAGAAAGCCATTTCAGGCTCGATCATCCAGAACTCGGCCAGATGGCGCGGTGTGTTCGAATTCTCAGCGCGGAAAGTCGGACCGAATGTATATATCTCACCAAGAGCAGTAGCACCAAGCTCTCCCTCGAGCTGTCCGCTCACCGTAAGGCTTGTCTGACGGCCGAAGAAATCCTTGCTGAAGTCGATGCCGCCCTTCTTGTTTCTAGGCACGTTCTCAAGATCGAGAGTCGTCACCTGGAACATCTGTCCTGCGCCTTCGCAGTCGGATGCAGTGATGAGAGGAGTGTTGAGATAGACGAATCCCTTGGAATGGAAATACTCGTGAATTGCAAACGCCATCTGGTTGCGTATACGCAGAACTGCTCCGAAGGTATTGGTTCTCATTCGCATATGTGCGACTGTACGCAGATACTCGAACGATGTGTCCTTCTTCTGCAGAGGGAAGCGCATCGGGTCGCATTCACCATATATCTCGATGCCGGAAGCCTGGATTTCCACGGCCTGTCCACCACCCATAGACTCGACCAGGGTTCCTGTCACTCCGATGCAGGCACCGGTGGTGATGCGCGGAAGGAGGTCCTCCGGGAACTGTGTCTTGTCCACTACAATCTGTATATTGTTGATGGTCGATCCATCGTTCAAGGCGATGAAAGCGACGCCCTTGTTGCCCCTCTTGGTTCTCACCCAACCTTTTGCGAGAACTTCCTGACCCGGCTTGCTTACAAGCAGGTCCTTGACTTTGGTTCTGATGATCTTTTCCATATCGTAGTCTGTTTCACTATCTTGCAAAGATAACTCAATTATGATTATTATTCAATAGAATGAGGCTTCAGAGCCTCTTCTATGGTATTGTCCATACCAAGGTAAATATGATAGAACGCCTTGTCGCCAAGCTTGGAGTAGCGGCCGACCAGCGCCTTGACCTGGGTCATGAGGTATGAAGACGTCTCTTCCCATTCCGCCGGCGTGACAGGACGGATGCCATCCTTGTCAGCTGCGAACTTCAAGAAGGACTTCTCGAGGGACACCTCGTCGAAATACTTCATGAGCCGGTCGTAGTCATCGATGCCCGACAACTCGGACTTGTGGCCGTCGAAGAAATACGAAGCGAACCTCATCGAAGTGGCCTTCTTGGTGACAGCGATGTAGAAAGGCGTGGCCCTGGTGGTGTCTATCGGCACGAAGATATCAGGGATGATGCCTCCCCCGCCGTACACCTTCCTGCCACCTGCAGTCAGGAACTCCTCGGACTTGTCGACCTTGATGCTGTCCGCATCGGTCATTTCGCCATCCGCATAACGCTTGTATATGTCATAGCCGTAGTCGTCGCTGTACGGCTTCTGGATGCATCTGCCGGACGGAGTATGGAATCTGGCCACCGTAAGGCGTATCCCCGAGCCGTCAGTGAAATAGATCGGCTGCTGGACGAGTCCCTTGCCGAACGAACGCCTTCCGACGAGGACTCCACGGTCATTGTCCTGGATCGCCCCGGCAAATATCTCGCTGGACGAAGCGGAATTCTCATCTATGACGACAGTAAGGCCGATCTCCTGCAGGATGCCCTTGCCATTGGCTTTGTACTCTTCTTTCGGGCTGTGGAGGCCTTCAGTATATACGATTACATCGTCCTTGGCCAAGAAGAAATTGGCCAGCGCGAACGCCTGCTCCAGATAGCCGCCGGAATTGCCGCGGAGATCCAGGACCATGTGTTTCATCCCTTCAGCCAGAAGTTCGAGAGATGCCTGGAGGAACTCCTTGTTGGTCGTCATCGCGAATTTCGCAAGCCGCACGTAACCGGTGGTGTCGTTCACCATGAAGTATGCGTCTATGCTGTTAACAGGGATCTTGTCCCTGGTGATTTCGAACGGGATCTCCTCACTGTCGCGCTTGACAGTGACGGTGACCTTGGTGCCGGCCGGCCCCTTCATCCTGCGTACCATGCTGTCCTGCGGGAAGCCGACCCCGGCGATCACCTCATCATCGACCTTCAGCAGACGGTCTCCAGGCAGCATGCCGATCTTTTCAGCAGGCCCCCCGGGAATGACCTCGAGCACGATGGCGGTGTCATTCGGGACATTGAACTGGATACCGATGCCCTCGAATCTGCCGGACAAGTCCGCTTCGCTCTCCTTGAGCTCGGCCGGCGGCATATAGATCGAGTGCGGGTCAAGCTCCGAAAGGACGGTCTCGACGGCCGCATCGGTGATGCTCTTGTAATCGACCGTATCCACATACTTGTCGCTGACCGTCTGAAGTATGAGGTTCAACTTCCTCCACTCAAGATATTCAGCCTTCACCTTGCGCTTGCTTCCATTCATCTGGCCGCAGAGCAAGGTAAGCAACACGCCAACGATGACGCCCAGCAGGGCGACCAACCATGCTGATCTGTTCCTTCCCTCCATCTAGTCGTCTACCTTTTCCACCTCGACACCGGCCCTCTTGAGCAGGTCGATGCCATCAGTGAGCCTGTATTCGTCCCTGTACACGACACGTTTGATGCCTGACTGGATGATGAGCTTCGAGCATTCGAGGCAAGGGGATGCCGTAACGTACAAAGTGGCGCCCTCGCTGCTGTTGCCGGATTTGGCCACCTTGGTTATGGCGTTGGCCTCCGCGTGAAGCACGTATGGCTTGGTCACGCCGTTCTCATCCTCGCAGATGTTCTCGAACCCGGACGGCGTGCCGTTGTACCCGTCCGAGATGATCATCTTGTCCTTGACGATCAAAGCGCCTACCTGACGCCTCTTGCAGTATGAATTCTTGGCCCAGACAGAGGCCATTTCCAAATATCTCTGATCGAATTTCATGTCTCTGGTTTTTATGATCTCTGGTACAGGTATCTCTTGATGCTGCGCTTCGGCGTGCGCTCGAAATCCTCCGGCATGAACTCGATCTTGCGCACCTGGGCGTAGTTAGGGAGTTCCTTGTTGATGGTCGGAAGCGCCGCGTTGATGCGTTCCTCGAGCTGGACCTTGCTGATGCCGTCGAGCTCTCCCTGATGGTAGTCAGGATAGATGAGCGCAGTCAGGCCGCCGCCATCCTCGATAACCAGGGAATCGACCACGTAGCTGATATTGTTTATGACGCACTCGAGCTCTTCCGGATAGATGTTCTGGCCGGATGGTCCGAGAATCATGCACTTGGACCTACCCCTGAGGAACAGATAGCCGTCCGAATCGATGATGCCCATGTCGCCGGTGCGGAGCCAGCCGTCCTCGGTGAACGCCATCCTGGTCGCTTCCTCATTCTTGTAATAGCCGAGGAATACGTTCTGGCCGCTGATCTGGATTTCTCCTGGGATTCTTTGAGGATCCTCGGAATCGATCCTCAGTGAGCAGTTGGTGATAGGCTTGCCGCATGATCCCGGCTTGGTCTTGTACCACTTGGCGTATGTGACGAGAGGAGCGCACTCGGTCATTCCGTAGCCGCAGGTGAACGGGAAATTGAGCTTGCGCATGACCTTCTCGACCTCCGGGTTGAAAGCCGCACCGCCGAGGATGATTTCCTCGAAACGGCCGCCGAACGCTTCTATGAGGCGGTTCCTGATCTTCTTGTAGATAGTCTGGTTGACGATAGGCAGGCTGAGGAATGTCTTGTTGCGCTCGAGCACGGGCTTCAACGAAGTCTTGTAGACTTTCTCGATGATGAGAGGCACGGCGATGATGATGTCAGGCTTGATGTCGGCAAATGCGCCGAGAATGACCTTCGGGCTAGGGACCCTGGTAAGGAAATGCACGTGCGCGCCGATGATCATCTCATAGAGGAATTCGAACATCAGGCCGTACATGTGCGCTGACGGCAGCATCGCGACCACCTCAGAATCCGCGTTCATCTGAGGCTCGGCGGTATCGTGCGCAAACTGGATGTTGGCCAGAAGCGCCCTGTATGGAATCATGACTCCCTTTGAGAATCCTGATGTGCCTGAAGTATAATTGATTATGGCAAGTTCCTCAGGAGTATCCTCGTAATAGTTGATATCATCCTTGCTGAAGCCTTCAGGATAAGTCTTCGCGAAAGTATCCGGGAGGTTGTCACGCACGGAAGCCAGGTCAGGATCCTTGCAATAAAGATACTTGAGCGTGTTCATCTGCACTATGACGTACAATTCCGGCATCTCGGCCTCGGACAGGCCTTCCCAGATGACATCATCGACAAAGAGCACCTTTGCATCAGAATGATTCACAAGATAGTGGATGTTGCCCGGCTTGAACTCATGGAGGATAGGCACAGGGACAGCTCCGTAGGTGAGGGCGGCAAGGAAGCAGACTCCCCAGTTGACCTGGTTCCTGGAGCAAAGGGCCACCTTGTCTCCTTTCTGGAGTCCGCACTCACGGAAATTGATATGGAGATGCTTGATCCGACGGGCGACATCCTTGTAGCACAGGGTGACACCTTTGTAATTGGACAAGGCTTCACGCTCCCAATTCTCCTTGAAGCTCGCTTCAAGCAACTTGTTGACTGACTTGAATTCCATATTGTGAATTATTAATATTCCAGATTTTTCAATGCTTTCTGTTTGAGCGGCTCTCCGCCCAGGAAATCATACACGAACTCCCCTCCGGCCGTCTTGACGACCCAGCATTTCCGATCGCCGATATGCGCGGACACCGGCAGAGAAGTGATGGTATGCTCGGACGTGATGCCCTGCCACCCGGCCGGGGCCTGTCCGTGGATATTGTACATCCCGATGGTGTTGTCCTTGTGCAGGACGACCACCGTGTACCCCTTCGCTCCGGAGAAATCATACGCGTCAGGCCCTATCAGTATCTCCTTGCCGAGATCGACAGGAAAATCCTTGACGAAGCGGCCGAGCCTGTCTATGAGATATATCTTGCTGCCGGACGCAAAGAGGAACTGTATCTTGCCGTTGGCATAATAGTCGATTCCGGACACGGCACCGCAGAGAGTCCCGTCAAACGGCACACCCCAAAGTCCCTTGCCGGTATCAGCCTCCTTCAGGCAAAGGTATCCGTTGGCATTCTGATAGAAGAGATTTGTCTTGCCGGTAGCGCAGTTCTTGACCTCGAACGGTCCTGCAGGCACCTCGACAGGCACTTTCCTGGCCACAGTCTGCTTCGACTGGCCCTGCTTCGACTTGTCATATCCTTCCGGGCGTCCGACCTCCAACGAGAAACCGTCCTCCCCATACGAGAACACGAAATACTCAGCCAACGCGCCGTCCAGAGTCAGTGCAAGGTCGTCGGAAAGGACGCGCTTGAACCAGGACGGCATCTGTTTGCGCGCATCGCCGGCGGAGAAGAATGCGACCGCCTTGCTGGCCTTGGACGGAATCATCTGCAACAGCGAGCAGGCGTCGAGCGTACCGGCCAGTGTCATGCCGGACTCCCACGACGCGGCAAGACCGGCCAGAGCTTCCTCCGAACCAGCCGCGATCCATTCCCCATGCCTCATGCTGAAGCAGGTGTCGCCTGCAGCGAAAACTTCACCGAACAGCAGCGGGAAGACCCCTCCGAATGCGCAGCTGTCGGCCGGCTGGTCGGATCCCTTGTCTGCGGTCCTGACCAAAGTCGCAGCCAGACAGGCACCGCCTTCGGTATTCCAGGACACCCTGGCCACCTCGACGATCCCGAGAGAAGCAGCAAACTTCTCCGGAGTCTGCCCTATCTTTGCAGCGACGGCGGCGGATTCCTTCTTGAACTTCGACAGACGCATCGATGCGTCCAGGTATGCATTATATGACTGCATGTACGCGCCCAGATCCCTTACAGGCAGCGAAACCGCGCACACGGTGCCGGCCGGCGCCACATCGGCAAAAGCGACAGAGCCGCATTCCTGGGCGTCGAGGAGGTTGGAATACTGGCCTGGATTCCTGCCGGAGACCTTGCTTCCACGCAGAGAGAGACGCCTCTCGGACGAGCTCTCGACCTCGAACATGCTCCAGTCGGCGAATTTCCTGAGGAACGACGAATGCTTATACAGCGGGTCGCGGCCCATCGCGGTCAGTATCTTGCCCGCATAGTTGTGCGACACAAGCACTATGTTGCGTGAGGAAGCCGATGCAGCGAGCGAGCTGAAACTGCTGTCGTCGAGTATGGAATGCGAAGTATCGAGATGGCGTACAGAGGACTCGACAAGCGGTCCGGACCCCGAAATCAGCATATAACGGCCGCGGTCGCTGGAAGCGAAGGCAGCCTTGAGGCCGGACGCCTCCGCAGCATCGAAGAGCTGGCGCTCGAATCCGCTGGTGTCGGCCGATGCATGGCCGGCATCAAGCACGACCAGAGGCTCCAGCACACCTGAGAAATGCAGGGACACCGCCATCGGAACGCTCTTGAACGAGCATGAATCCTTGCTCCAGAGCAGGAAACCCCTCAACGCCTTGTTGCCGCCGATGAATGAGCCGAAGCACTTGGACGGGTCGCCCAGGAGCTTGAGTCCCTCTTTCGCATTCTCGAAACTGAACACCATAGCCGCGTCTGAAGGTACAGCAGCAAGTATCCCGGAGTGGGAGACGCTTTCGGAAGCAGTTTCTTTCTTCGGGGTATCAGAGTACAATGCCGCCACCGCCACGCCGATGAGCCCCATCAGCACGACAGCCACGCAGGCGCAGATTATGATATTCTTCTTGTTCAATTCTACAAAATTAATAAAAAGACACTATTTTTCCCACATTATGAGCCTGTACAGATTGCAGCCCAGGAAATTGCCGAGCACGAGGCATACGTACAGGAGGAGGACCTGGCCGAGGTTCGAGCTGATGCAGCTGAACGGAGCGGTGAGGTAGTAGAATGCATCCGCAACGCAGTGCGGGAAACCGCACAGGATGAAGAGAGGGATTCCTAGGATCATCGGCAGCCAATGCTTCTCCCTGCCGAACTGGACGGCAGTCGTGACGATGAAGCCGCAGCCGATGGCCAGAGCTCCGGCCTTGAGCGGACCTACGGCAAGGCGCGCCATGAGTATCTTCTGAGCCGGCTCCTGCAGATTCATAGGAGACAGACGTGCAAGCCATGCGACGAGGAGGCAGCCGAGGATGTTTCCTGCGAGGCCGACCAGAGTCTCGGGAATCTCGTTCGCGGATTTGATGAAGCCGACCATGCCGGTGAAGAGTTTCATCCTGTAGCTGACGACAGTGATAAGGCCGAAAGTGAAGAAAACCGCTCCGGCGATGCCTCCGAGGGCGAGATTGCCGAAGCCGCCTATGCTGATGGCGATTCCGGCGAGGATTGCAGATCTGAATGTTTTGAACATGGCTTTATGATTCTTTGATTTTCGATTCTAGAAGAACAGTTTGTGGGATGCAAGAGACGGTTGGAGGGACAGGCCGAACCTCAGCATGTGCTTGAGGAACACTCCGGGATGCGCGCAGTCCAGCTGGTTTTCGTCATAGCCGTAATGATAGCGCGCCGTCAGGAAGAAACTGTCCGTCCGGCGGAAAGGCCTCCAGGCAAGCTCGGCGGACACATTGCAAGGGATATCCCCGTGGAAAAGCGGAGTCACGGATGCAGAGAGCAACAGGGAGCGGCCAGGATTGTGCAGCATCGCTCCGGCATTCAGGTAGCCCACATACTTGTCATACATCTCCAATGATACGGTGTTGGCTATGGAAGAAATGCCGAACCGACCGGTGAGCTGCAAGTCCAGCCAGCTGCCGACCGACCGGGTGTATGTGGCGAAAGCATAGTTCAAATCCCTCGAGTCGTACGAATCCAGCCCGTTCGAGCGGTGCTCGAGGCCGAAAAGCAGATCGGAGCGGATCTCTCCGGCCTTCCCCGAAAGCGGGTACCATCCATAAACTCCGGCCATGTAGGTGTTGGAGCGGAATGGATTGGATGGCCTGTAGAGGTCCCAGATGGCCATGTCGGTAAAACCGGCGAAGACATCGAGCTTGCTTCCTCCGACATTCTGGAAGGCATTGAACCTGACGCTTATCTGGTAGGCGGCATCGTTGGTGTCATAGTCCGGAGTCTCGTTGAGAGGAAGGCCGGTCACGAAATAATTCTCCTTGAACATCGAGAGCATAGGCTCCCTTGTCTGCGCCTGCAAGGCAATGCAGCAGATAAGGAACGATAAAGATGACAGGATTTTCTTCATCAAAAGGCGGCCTTTTACACGAACTAACAAATTTATGTAAAATTCGTGATTAATCATATAAGACACGCTCCCTCAAACACAAAAAGGCACGAAGGGCAATCTTCCATCAGCTTGTCGCCATCGCGCATTCTCCTTTCTCATGAAATTTCACTATCTTGTGTTAGAAAACTAGAATGCTTCATAATGGTCGATGACTTCAAGGAAAAAGTGTTCCGTGCAGTGGCGATGATTCCGAAAGGGAGGGTCGCCTCTTATGCGCAGGTAGCCGAGCTGGCCGGGTACGCTGGCGCGGCCAGAGCCGTCGGGAACATGATCCACTTCAACGAAGACCCCGTCCGGGTCCCGTGCCACAGGGTTGTTCATACGGATGGCCGACTCGCGGACGGGTATGCATTCGGAGGACCGGAAAAACAGAAAGAACGCTTGTTGGCGGAAGGGGTCACTTTTTCCGAGTCCACAACCGGGCCAGGAAAGGCCGACATGACACGATGCGGCATCGTGATCGAGGATCATCCGCTGGATCCTTTCCTGCCATCGAACGGGCAGGTCTTGTTCCTCGGCAGCTTTCCACCCCCGAAAGCGCGCTGGTCGATGGATTTCTTCTATCCCAACCCTCAAAATGATTTCTGGCGCATCCAGGGCCTTATTCACACAGGAGACGACAGGCATTTCATTGTCGAAGGAGGGAAAGGTTTCGACTGCGGGAAGATAAAGGCATTCTGCAGCGGGATGGGACTGGCATTTTTCGACACCGCATCAAGAGTCTGCCGCCTCAAAGGCAACGCAAGCGACGAATTCCTCGTAATACTGCGCCCGGCCGAGATCTCCGGGATGCTGGATGCCATGCCCCTGTGCCGTACAATAGTGACGACGGGCGGGAAAGCCTCGGAAGAGCTCGCCGGAATACTCAGCGCCGGAGGCCTGCCTGACGTAAGTCTGCCGTCCATAGGGCAATACTCCGACATCAGAATCCACGGCCGCGCCATCCGCTGGTGGCGTATGCCATCGACATCCCGAGCCTATCCCATGAAACTGGAAAGCAAGGCCGACCTATACAGAAAGGTATTTGCATGACAGCAAAAAGCGCCCGAAGCATCAGCTTCAGGCGCTTTTTGTAGTCCCAACAGGAATCGAACCTGTATTTAAGGTTTAGGAAACCTTCGTTCTATCCGTTGAACTATGGGACCGGGATGTAAGAGCTCTGACTATTCAGCGCTCTTCTCGATGATCTGACGTCCTCTGTAGTAGCCGCACTCAGGGCATACTCTGTGGTACATTACTGTAGCACCGCAGTTAGGGCATGTTGCAAGTGTAGGGACCGGAGCGAAGTCATGAGTACGTCTCTTGTCTCTTCTCTGCTTTGAAGATTTGTGTTTCGGATGTGCCATTTTACTTTTATTTAAATATTACTTTTCACCAAAAATGTCCTTCAGGGCCGCAAAAGGGCTCTCTGCCGGATCCGGTCCGGGAGCGCCTTCCTGCGTCTCATCTTCTGAACTCAGATACCTGACCACCTCCGGATCGCATCCACCGTCCTCATGCACCCTCTGCATCGGCAGAGCCACGCACACGTAGTCGTAGATGATCTGGCCGAGATCCAGCTCGGTATCGGTCTCGGGAAGCATCAATATCTCCCTTCCGCCTTCATCCGCACTGCTTTCTCCTTCACCGAACTTGACGCTCAGCAGAGCCATGGTATCCACAGGAAGCCGCAGATCGGCGAGACACCTGTCGCAAGCGACAGTGACCGTGCCCTTCATCGAGCAATCGATGCCGATGTATCTGCCGGACTTCTCCACGGAGACCTCGATGCCGAGATCTGCGTCAAGAATCTCTGAATTCTCAAATTTCCCAAAGAACTCACCGTCTGCATGCCACTCAAAGGCACTTCTTCCGGCCTTCAATCCGTTCAGAGCTATGATAAATCCAGTATCCATAATGAGCCAAAAACAGATTTAGGGATGCAAAGGTACAAAATTATTTCCTAAAACAAAGACTTTATCTCTACAAATCGTCTTCGGAGTTGTCACCGGCTCTCTTGCGGGCGAGCGGATCGAGCAGAACCTTGCGGATACGCATTGCGTGAGGCGTAACCTCCACGAGCACATCCTCCTGGATATACTCGAGCGCCTCCTCGAGGGAGAACTTGATTGCTGGAGGAAGCACGACCTTCTCGTCCGAACCGGCTGCGCGCACGTTCGTCAACTTCTTGGTCTTGCAGATATTGATGTTCAAGTCCTTCTCGCGTGTGTGCTCTCCGACCACCTGGCCGCCATAGATAGGCTCGCCCGGCTCCACGAAGAAGCGTCCGCGGTCCAGCAGCTTGTTCATCGAATAAGCGATGGCTTCACCCGTCTCGAGAGAAACGAGCGACCCGTTGTTCCTGCGCTCGATTTCACCCTTGAACGGCTGATACTCCTTGAAACGGTGTGCGACGATCGCCTCACCCTGCGATGCGGTAAGCAGGTTGCTCCTGAGTCCCATCAAGCCACGGGTCGGGATCTCGAACTCGAGCAGAGTACGGTCTCCGCGCGGCTCCATATGCACGAGCGCACCCTTGCGGCGTGTCGAAATCTCGATCGCTGCGCCGACGAACTCCTCCGGAACCTCGATGGAGAGTTCCTCGATAGGCTCGCATCTCTGGCCGTTGATGACCTTGTCGAGCACTTTCGGCTGGCCAACCTGGAGTTCGAAACCCTCGCGGCGCATCGTCTCGATGAGCACGGAAAGATGGAGGACACCACGTCCATAGACCACGAATGAATCTGCGCTCAGGCCCGGCTTGACCCTCAATGCGAGGTTCTTCTCCAGCTCCTTCTCGAGACGGTCCTTGAGGTGCCTTGAAGTCACGAACTTGCCATCCTTGCCGAAGAATGGAGAATTGTTGATCGTGAAGAGCATGCTCATGGTCGGCTCGTCGATGGCGATCGGAGGAAGCGGCTCAGGATTGACGAAATCCGCGATCGTGTCGCCGATCTCGAACCCGTCCACACCCACCACGGCGCAGATATCTCCGCAACCGACCTCTTCCACATTGGACTTTCCGAGTCCCTCGAACACCATCAGCTGCTTGATCTTCTGCTTCTGTATGATGTCATACCTCTTGCAGAGGCTCATGTCCATACCTGAAGTAAGTTTGCCCCTGGTGCCGCGGCCGACTGCGATACGGCCGACGTATGGTGAGTATTCGAGCGACGAAATCAGCATCTGAGGCGTTCCCTCCTTGTATTCTGGAGCAGGAATGACCTCGAGGATGGTATCGAGCAGCGGGGTGATGTCGTTTGTCGGCTGCTTCCAGTCGAGAGACATCCAGCCCTGCTTCGCGCTGCCATAGACAGTCTTGAAATCAAGCTGGTCCTCGTTGGC
>JAZQNI010000007.1:0-42813 GCA_045627265.1 Candidatus Cryptobacteroides sp. | reverse complement strand
TGGTTGCCGAAATTCTCCCAGTTCTTGTACTTGCTGCAAGCAACGAGGGAGTTGAACATCTGGCAGTTGCGCTCGTATTCGACGATCTTGGTACAAGTCGGAGGCCAAGCGGTCTTAGGAAGACAACTGCTGGTAACAACTCCTTGGCTCACAGAACGACATGGCTACGATCCGACTTCTTCTTGTGGTTGCCGAAATTCTCCCAGTTCTTGTACTTGCTGCAAGCAACGAGGGAGTTGAACATCTGGCAGTTGCGCTCGTATTCGACGATCTTGGTACCGTTGAGCCAGTGCTCGACGTGGTTGCCTTCGACCTTGACCCATGCGGTGTTCCACTGGCCCTGGCGGAACCATGCATCGTCCTTGTCGGACTTGATGAGGTCGTAGAGGGAGCCGAGGGTGCGGTTGCCGGCCGTGCCGAGATTTGCATCCGGATGGTTCTTGTCGTCGAGGATCTGGAATTCGCAGCCGATTGCAGAAGCTTCGACCACGTTGTAGAGGTCAGGACGTACGAAGTACTTGATGCCGCTGTTGGCACCATTGGTCATCTTGAAATCCACTGAGAGCCAGAAGTTCTCGTACTGGTCGACGGTGATGATGTCGCCGCCGTGGGTGGACTCTGCGCCGCCGTTCTCCCAAACCTTGAGCATGCCGTCAGCGATTGTCCAGCCTTCGTCAGGGAAGTTCTCGGCCTTCGCGCTTCTCCAGCCTTCGCCGTCCTTGCCGTTGAAGAGGAGCTTCCATCCTTCGGCCTGCTGCTTCTCGCTCAGGGTGTTAGGGATCCAGTTGACCTGATGCACGTTCTCATCATACTTGGAGACATATTTGTCGAGGTCTTCGGTGATGATGCGGATGTTCTTCCAGTAAACTTTCTTGCCTTCGAGTTCAGGGTCCTTGGTTGCATGTACCTGGAGTCCGATGAAGCCGCTCTCCCTCTCATCGACGAGAAGGTCGGAACACTCGACACCGTTGACGAAGGTCACGATACGGTTGCCGATGGCCTCGATGCGGCCGTGGTTCCACTCACCGTACTTGTTGGCCTTGCGGGCCTCCTGGTTGAATGTGAGAGGATAAAGCCAGTTGATGCCTTCGTCGTAGATTCCGCCGGTGAAACTGCGCTCGGTTCTTCCGTCGATCTCGAACTGGTAGCCGTTCACCCTGCCGTTATCGTTGACATAACTGCGGAACTGAACACCGGAATTGCCAGCCTCCATCTTGAAATCGAAATCAAGGATGAAATCGGAATACTCAGCATCGGTCACGAGGAATGAGTTGCCGTTGTTCTCTACGCTGCAGGTTCCTACAATGCAGCCCTTTTCAACTGTATATTCGGCTGTGCCGGCGCCCTGATGCCAGCCGGTAAGGTCCTTTCCGTTGAAGAGCTTGGTGCCGGCAGTGTTGCAGCTTGTCACTGCGAGGACAAGCGCCATTGCGGATATGATGAGCTTTTTCATTGCTGTATGATTTTAAAGTTTGTAGTAATCTTCCCAGCCCTTGCGTGGAGGGATGCCGGTGAGGAGAGCGTTTGCGAACGGATTGTCGATGATCTCCTTGGTGGCGCGGTCGAAGTGGAAGGTGGTGTTGAGCCTCTGGGCGATGACACCGAGGTTCATGACCTGGCAGAGGACTGCGGACTTCTCGAATGGAGAATGAGCCTTCTCCTTGCCGAGGATGGCGTTGAAGAAGTTGACCCAGTGGTTGTAGTGGTAATCCTCAGGGACATGAGGGAGAAGTCCCTTGGCGTCCATCTCCTTGTGGAGATCCTTAGGGACAATCTCAAGCTCGGAGCTGTGTGAGCCGCCCTTGAAGATAAGGTCGTTGGTATAGATTTCCTTTCCTGGGTTGACCTTGGTAGGGACATAAGCCTTGCCACCGACAGTAGGGACATCGGAAACCGTGCTCTCGCCGTAGCCGGCAGGAAGTTCAGGGAGATTCTTCACACCGTCATACCAGGTGATATCGCAAGCCGGCATCGAGCCTCTGCGAGGGAACTTGAAGTTGATGGTGGAAGCCATAGGGAAGAAGAAGTCATTGTGTCCGTCGCAATGGAGCATGCCCACTTCGTAAGGAAGTCCGAGCTCGAGGAACTCGTGGCAGGTATCGAAGATATGTGCACCCCAGTCACCGAGGGCTCCCATTCCGAAGTCGTACCAGCTGCGCCAGTTGCCTTCGTCGAACTGCTTGCTGTAATCGTGGTACATGGTCTGCATCTGCCATACGTCCCAATCCATCGTCTCAGGCATAGGATCGGCTGCAGGGAACTTCTTGATGTTCACGTCATATCCGTGCCAGCGGCGGCCGTTGTTCATGTGGGCTGTGATATGGTGGACGTCCTTGATGATGCCGGCCTCGACCCAAGCCTTGAACTGGAAGTAGTTAGGTCCTGAATGGCCCTGGTTTCCCATCTGGGTGACGACCTCAGGATGTGCGAGGGCGGCGTCGATGAGAAGCTGGTTCTCGTGGAATGTACGAGAAAGAGGTTTCTCACAGTATACATGGATACCTTCCTTGATGGCCCTCATGGCAATCGGGAAATGCGAGAAGTCCGGGGTGGCGACGAGGACGGCGTCGATCTTGCCGGCCATCTCGTCGAACATCTTGCGGAAGTCCTTGTATCTGGCAGCCTCCGGCCACCATCCCATAACCTCCTGGGTATGAGGAGCACCCATGTTGACATCGCAGATGGCAACAACGTTGGCCATGCCGCATTCCTTCACCTTGTCGGCATTTTCCTTTCCGCGGTGTCCGATACCTACGATGGCGAGATTGATCTTCTCACCTGCGCCCTTCGCTGCCTTGCGGTTCTTTGCAGACACCTCGAATGCATTGAAAGGGTCGATTGCGAGAGCGGCTGCGGATACGCCCGCCGTCTTCAAAAAGTCTCTTCTGGAAATCATTTCGTATATCAATTTTAGTTGTTAATAATCGAATGCAGCGCACGCCGGCCAGTGGTCGGAACAAGGAACAAGCAATAATCGTACAAAAGTAGCAATTTTATCTGGATTTTTCAGCTCGTTCCGGCTTGGGCTCAATTATTTTTTGCTACATTTGCGAGAACCAAACTTGCGAAAATCCACATCACTTTGGCAGGACCTGCAAAATTGACCGAGCGCGAATTGTGCGGACTTCTGGAAAGCTATCATCCCAGGCTGATAGCCTATGCCATGCATTTCACCTATGACGCCGCCACGGCCGAAGACATCGTGCAGGATGCTTTCTACAAGTTCTTCCGCAAGTACGACACCTGCGGGTTCGATGAGTTCCCGCGCATCATCTTCAGGATCGTCCGCAACTGCTGCCTCGACTGGCTCAAACATTCCAAGATCAGCGATTGCATGATCATCACCGACTACCCCAAGGGCGAAATGCTGTATAACCTCGACTTCCTCTCGCAGGAAGCGGACGGGGAGTTCCTCTACGAAGAGCTTCTCAAACAGATATCGACCACTCTCGA
The DNA here is from genome assembly GCA_045627265.1 of Candidatus Cryptobacteroides sp. Taxonomy (GTDB): domain Bacteria; phylum Bacteroidota; class Bacteroidia; order Bacteroidales; family UBA932; genus Cryptobacteroides. Next base: position 39,360 of record JAZQNI010000007.1, on the reverse strand, counting down.
CAAGCTCCCGGCGAAATGCAAGGAAGTCTTCGAGATGAGCCGGTTCAAGAACATGAGCAACGAGGACATTGCTATTGAGCTCGGAATATCGGTCAAGACGGTCAAGAACCACATGACCAGGGCGCTTTCCGAGTTCCACAAAGCCCTCGGATGATCCGATCCGAATCTTTTCTCTTTTCCGACTAGGACCTTGACGGGGGTTTGTCGTTATATAAACAAAGTATGTTTATATGGACAATTCTCATCAGGACCAGATAAGACGCTACCTCGAAGGCTCTCTCCCGATCAGCGAAGAGGCGGACCTTCTCCAGTGGCTCAGAGAATCAAAAGAAAACATCCGGCAATTCCGGGCGGCGGAATCCGAATGGATGCGGACCAGCAGCCCGTCCCTGAAGGCCAGGATTGCGGTTGCGAAGGCAAGAGGAAAAGCCAGGAAGGCGATTTTCCGCACCAGGACCATTGCTGCCGTCTCCGGCATCGCGGCCGCCATCGCCATTTTCGGCGTGCTGTCTCTCACTTCCCGCACCCAGGGCGGCGTGAACATCAGCCCGGACTCCTCCCAGGCATTCTGCATCAACGTGCCGCTTTCCTCCACTTCCGAAATCACTCTCCCGGACGGGACGAAAGTCGTCCTGAACTCCGGCAGCAGCCTGAACTACGACCGCCGGTTCAACAAGAAGAACCGCGACATCTATCTGAGTGGCGAGGCTTATTTCGATGTTGTGCACAATGAATCCTTGCCGTTCGTGGTCCACACCGGCAAATGCGACCTGACGGTGCTCGGCACCCGTTTCGACGTCTATGCGTACGAGGACGAAGACGTGGCCTACGCCGCATTGATGGAAGGCTCGCTCAAGATGGATGCAGGCTCGGCGACCATACTGATCTCCCCTGACGAGGTCGTGTCATACGACGGCTCGTCCATCACCAAGACCATCACGGAGACAGACCAGTACCTCTCCTGGATCGGCGGAGAGATCAGATATGACGAAATCGGCCTTTCCGAGTTCCTCCACAGGATTTCCCGTCTGTACGACATTCCGGTGTCCTACTCCGGCAGCGGCCTCGACTCAAGGAAGTTCAGGGCGGCCTTCACCAAGAAAGACAGCTTGGGCCAGGTGCTCGAGGCTGTCAGCAACCTGCTCCCGATCAAAGCCACCAAGACGGGTGACGGATACGAGGTCAGCAATCTTTAATGTCTAGAATCATCAACGATCATGTATAGAAACATACTGAAGAAAATGTCCCTTTCGCTGCTGGCAGCCTTGCTGGCAGTCTCAGTCTTCGCACAGACAGGCGCGAAGACCGTGACAAAGTCGTTCTCGAACACGCCGCTCGCCACCGTGCTTGCTGAAATCGAGGCGCAGACCGGGTTCAAGTTCATATATGAGATAGCGGACGTCAACGCCGCCAGGAAGGTCTCCACGACCCTCAAGGAGGCGTCCCTCAAGGAAGCTCTGGACAAGGTGCTCCCTGCGGATTTCTCTTTCTCCATTTCCGGAAACATCGTGACAGTCAAGAAGGATGAGGTTTCTGCCGGCCAGCAGGCCAGGACCAACCAGAAAGTCACCGTCACCGGCACGGTAGTGGACAGCGAAAGCCTGCCTGTTCCGGGTGCGACCGTAATGATCAAGAACAACATCTCCTACGGCGGCACCATCACCGACGAGAAAGGACATTTCTCCTTCACCGTACCGAAAGGATCCACGATGTTGGTATCCTTCGTGGGATTCAAGGATGCCGAGAAAGTCATAAACGGACCGGTCAACTGGTTCGTGACTCTCGAAGATGATTCACAGATGATAGAGGAGACCGTGGTCGTGGGCTACGGTGTCCAGAAGAAGGAGAGCGTCGTCGGCGCCATCTCGCAGGTTGACGGCCAGGCGCTCGTCAATTCCGGTACCACAAACGTGACCAACTCCCTTGCAGGAAAGCTTTCCGGTGTCGAGACCTTCCAGACCAGCGGCCAGCCGGGAGCGAACGACGCGACCATCCAGATCCGAGGAATCTCCAGCTGGAACGGCAGCGAACCTCTCGTGATGGTGGACGGCGTCGAGCGTTCTTTCAACGACATCGACCCTAATGAGGTCGAGACCATCTCCGTGCTCAAGGATGCTTCCGCGACCGCAGTATTCGGAGCGAAGGGCGCAAACGGCGTCATCCTCGTGACGACCAAGAGCGGATCCAAGGGAAAAGCGAAGATGAACCTGACCGTCAACTACGGTATCGACATTCCGACCTTCCTGCCGGAGCAGGTGGCCGTCACGGATCTCTACGGCATGGCCAACATAGCGCTCAAGAACCAGCAGTCGTTCGGATCGCTCTACTCCTCCGACATCATCAGCACCTCACGCGACGGGTACAACCTTCTCAAATACCCGAACAACAACTGGAACGACCTGATGATCAAGAATATGGCCCAGACTCTCGATGCCGGATTCTCCGTTTCCGGAGGTGGCGAGAAAGTCATCTACTACGCTTTCGTGGGCTATTCCAACGATAATTCCATCCTGGCCGAGAACATGAGCGAAACAGGCCACTCGTTCCGCATGGACCGTATCAATTACCGCCTCAACATCGATTCCAAGCTCACCAGCACCACCACGCTTTCGGCAAGGGTGGGCGGATCCACGACCATCGTGATGCAGCCGGACAAGGATGCGACGAAACTGTTCAGCCAGATCTACAAATCATCATCCGTGATGTACCCGGCCTATTATCCGGCATGGGCTCTGGACAAGATCGCCGACCTGGATTATCCGGACGCTCACGAGATCCGCATGGCAGACAACGGCACGGCTTCGACCGCCAATCCTTTCAGATACACCGCGTATGACGCATACCACGAGGACACCACATATATCCTCAACACTGACCTCATCTTCAAGCAGGACCTCAATTTCATCACCAAGGGACTGTCTTTCAAGGCCAAGGCGGCATTGAGCACGCAGTACACACGTTATTCCATGCAGTCCTGGGACGCTTATGCGGACTACCTCATTAACTGGGACGCATTCGAAGACAAGACCGGAGCGAACCCTTGGTCAAGCTCGGAGTCCGGCTCATACATCTACGTGAAGCCGCCGTACAGCGAGGCTGAGTACAACGACGCCAAGAGCATACAGAAGACCTTCTACTGGGAAGGCTCGCTCAACTACAACAGGTCTTTCGCGGAAAAGCACAACGTCACCGCTCTCCTGCTCATGCATCAGAGGGAGCTCCGGTATTCGGCCGACTTCCCATACCACACGGAGGCTTATGTCGGCCGCGTCACCTACGACTACAAGAACAAATACCTCTTCGAGGCCAACGTGGGTTACACGGGCAGCGAGCAGTTCGCCCCGGCCAACAGATATGGTATCTTCCCGTCCATAGCTCTCGGTTATACCATCTCGAAGGAATCATGGTGGAAGAACGCCATGCCTTGGTGGAACAAGATGAAGATCCGCTATTCCAACGGTATCGTCGGAAGCGACCACACGAAGGACAATGTCCGCTGGCTGTACTACAGCACCTACAAGAAGGACGGTGACTACTACGTGGAGGACAAGATGGCCAACGAGACTGCACGGTGGGAGACTGCCCACAAGCGCGACCTCGGCATTGAGATGGGATGGTTCAAGAGCGCCCTGACACTCGACATCGACCTGTTCGACGAGTACAGGAAGGACATGCTCCTCACTCCTGTCATCACACCTCTTGTCGCTGCGGACTACAAGGACATCAATATCGGCGAAATGAAGAAGCACGGCTTCGAGGCCGAACTGAAATACCGCAAGACCACTTCGAAAGGCCTTTTCTACGAGTTCGGAGGCATGGCCGGATTCAACGAGAACCGCATCACGAAGTACTCCGACGACCCGTCGAAGGTCAAGTACCAGTGGTGGGAAGGCACCTCGTTCGGCGCCCAGATGGACGGTCTGAACCAGGCGGACAGCGGTTTCTTCACTTCGATCGACGACCTGCACTCCTACCCTAACCCGTACGCCACCTGGAACCTGACGTACCCGGGTATCTACAAGTACTCCGACTACAACGCCGACGGATATATCGATTCGGACGACTACCACCCTATCGAAGGTATGAAATATCCGGACCTTACATATTCCTTCAACGCCAAGCTCGGATATAAGGGATGGACTTTCAGCATACTGTTCTACGGCAATGCAGGCAAGTACAGCTCGTTCATGGGCCCTTATGACACCGAATTCTCGGACGGAGACCTTCTGGTCCACAAGTCCCAGCTGGATTTCTGGACTCCGACCAACTCCAACGCGTCCGTGCACAGGATCCCGAGCTTCATCTCCCAGTTCACCACCCTTAAGGAGGACGGTGTTTTCGAAGGACACAGCTGGCGCAGGAGCGACTTCCTGAATCTCAAGGAAGCCTACCTTGCATACCGTTTCGACGGCGACAAGCTTAAGAGCAAGTTCGGAATCGACGGACTCACCCTGACCCTCACCGGCAACAACCTCCTCACGTTCACGGGACTGGTCGAGGGCGACCCTCAGATCAAGAATCTCAACAACAGCTACTATCCGCTCGTCAGCATAGTAAAATTCGGTGTAAAACTTGACTTCTAAGATGATGAACAACATATTGAAACATACATCCGTACTCTGCGCCATCATATGCGCGGCTATGTCGACGGCCTCCTGCGACTGGCTTGACATCAATCCGAACCTCGGAGTTGATGAAGAGGAGATTTTCGGCTCATACAAAAACATGCACAAGTATTTCGACTTTGTGCTGAGCACGGCCAGCGACTCATATATGGAAAACAACATCTTCCTCGGCTGCACTTTCGTTGAAGAAAAGTCATCGGGCGCAGCAGAAGACATATACTCGCTGGACGCCACCACCGACATCGCCGACCAGGGTCTCAAGACCAGGAACCTTGAATTGAAGCAATGCAACCTCAGCTGGAATGCTGTGCAGAACAGGAACGTCAGCGACAAACCAATATCCAAGGCCATGTGGAACGCCATCCGTATAGCCAACAAGACGATTGCGGCGCTGCCGAGCATAACCGACTGCTCCGAAGCAGAGCGCGACGAAGTGATGGGATACGCATATTTCGTCAGGGCGTACGCACATTTCGTACTTGCACGCAGGTACGGCGGAGTGCCGTATCTCTACAAGGCCCTGGATTCCGACGGAGAATGGGACTTTGACCGTCCGGATGCGTGGGACACCTTCCAGAAATGCGCGGAAGACTTCTACAAAGCATATGAATATCTCGAGAAGACGGGCTGGATGCGTCGTGACGGCCGACCGGGCGAGGAAGGCCACCTCAACTCCCCTACCCGCGAATACCCTAGCGGAGTCAGCGCCCTTGCATTCAGGGCCCGCGCCCTCGTCTATGCAGCCAGTCCTCTGAACAACAAGAAGGGCAAGGCAGACTGGAAACAGGCCGCAGAGGCTTGTGCATTCGCTTTGAAAATGGCAGAGGAATGGCAGTTCTCCCTCGTGCCTTTCGACCAGATCGAGACTTTGTACCTGTCATCAGGTTTCTGCGAAGAATCCATCTGGGCCCATCCTAGAGGCTCACAGGACAACGACAAGACCTACAAGGCCCTTTTCGCATATCCTCAGTCATATTGCGCCGGCGCAGCAGGAATCTGCCCGACCCAGAACTTCGTGGATCTCTACGAGACCAAGTGGGGCGACCCTCTCAATACCGAAGCGGACAGGATCGCAGCGTACAACATCACCGGAGAGGGCACGATGGGTCCTGACGGCAAGCTGCACCACTACTACGAGCAGGCCCCGTACGACAATCTCGACCCTCGTTTCGAAGCCACTATCGTACACGACGGCAGCACCAACAAGTTCGTGACCGGAACCATCAACATCTACAAGGCCAATACAGGCAAATGGCCTCAGACCAAGATTTCCAACACCTCGATGGATTTCGGAAGGGAATGGGGCACCACGGAGCAGGACGGAAACGGCTACTCCGTCACCGGCTATTACCTCAAGAAGTACTGGGAAGGCCAGAGAGGAGACAAGGGAGCCAAGCACGGACATGTCGACAACGTCTTCCGCATGGCGGAGCTCTATCTGCTCTACGCCGAAGCCGCAAATGAAGCAGAAGGGCCAAATGCGAAGTTCGGAGGATATGACAAAACCGCGTTGGAGGCGCTCAACTTCGTACGTCAGCGCCCGGGACTGGACATGCCGCCGGTACAGGAAAGATTCACGAAGAATACCGAGACCCTGAGACCGCGTATCCAGAACGAGCGCATGGTAGAGCTCTCCTTCGAAAGCGCCCACTATTACTACGACATCCGCCGGTGGATGATTGCCCCGGAGCGTATGGGCAAGACCAGAATGCAGGGAATGTACATCACGGAACATGCCGTGGACGCCCAGTATCCAAAGGGAAGAAGCTATGAGCGCAAGGAACTTCCTGAGACCCGCCAGTGCACCTGGAAAGACTGCATGTACTGGTTCCCGTTCGCCAAGGAACAGACAGACAAGATGACATTGTTCAAGAACAACGAAATTTGGCACTAGGATAATGAAGAAGATTTTCACCATACTCTCAATCGCTTTTCTGGCCGTATGCTGCCAGAAAGAGGAGGAACATTCCGACCGCTTCGAAGTGAACGGTCTCAAGGATACGTACTCTTTCGCCGCGGACCTCGGGCAGAAAGAGTCATTCAAGGTCATCTCGGACAATGTCCTCTGGGAAGTGACTTTCAACCCTGAAGATCAGGACTGGCTGGTCATCACCCCGATGCGCAGTCTCGGCGGATACCAGACCGTCACCATCACCCCGGACAACAACGACTCGCCGGAATCCCGCAGCTGCACCTTCACCGTCACTTCGGAGAAGGGATACACCAAGACGGTGACTGTCTCACAGAGAGGAATCTGACATTCAAAAAAAGCTTGAAATGAAACATTTGCACAATATATTTCTATTGACGACGCTCCTGGCTGCCGCGCCTGCATTCGCCGCGCTGCCGGAGAAGGACACTCTGAGGAACATGCCTTGGCAGCAGACAGTCAGCACGGACCTGATGACCAGCGGCGCACAGGCGTTCTCGGAAGAGGACATGAGCCATATGCCGACCGCCGACATCAGGAAGCGGCTCCGCGGTCTTTTCCTTTCCGCACAGGTGCTTGAGAACTGCGGAGGTCTCAACCAGAGCGGCGTGATGACCTCTCCTTTCTTCAATTCGGACCAGATCAGCGTGCAGTCAAGATGCTTCTGGAACATCGCCTGCATCATCGATGACGTGCCGGTACCTATGAACCAGTACCTTATGGACCCTAACCAGATCGAGTCCATCACACTCATCACCGACATCGCGGACAAGGCTTCATACGGTCCTGTTGCAAACGGCGGCGCCTTCCTTATCAAGACCAAGAAAGGCGGATACAACACGCCTTTGAGGATGACCTTCGATGTCGAGAGCGGCATCGAGACTCCCGACATCTGGCCGGAATACTGCAACGGTGTGCAATACGCAATGCTGAACAACATCGCACGCCGGGAGTCCGGATACACTCCATTATATACTGAAGAGGACATCAAGGGATTCGCACTCAACGACCCATACAACATCAAATACCCGAGCGCCGACTACCGTTCGCTGTTCTTCAGAAGCACCAAACCGGTCTCAAGATTCGGTTTCAACGCCACAGCCGGCTCCAACAACGTCAAGTTCAACGCCTCGCTGAACGGTCTCTACGGCGGCGACCTCATCAAGATAGGTCCTGAGAGCTACTTCTCCAAACTCAACCTCAGCGCCGGAGTGACGGCGAAGATCGGGGAATGGATCGAGGCCAATTTCACATTCAACGGACTCGCGACATTCAACCAGGACGGCACTGGTGCCGGATATTGGGAAGCGAACACAACCTCCCCTGTCGAATACCCTCTTATCATCAAGGTCGATCCAGAATCCGAGTACTACGATCCGTCCATCATGGAGACTGGGACCACGATTTACGGAGTGTCGAGGATCTTTGACGAAAACGCTTTCGCGCAGCAGATGGAAGGCGGCTACTCCAGATGCAAGCGTCGCAGCGGAATGTTCAGCTCCACGGTCGATTTCGACATGTCCTGGCTGCTTCCGGGCCTGAAGTCCAAGACCTTCGTGAGCACATCGACTTTCTTCTCTGCCACCATGGGCAAGTCCGAAGACTACCTCGCATACTACTGGGACAGGAATCTTGGCCTCGACGGCCGCTCCATCAACCACCTGGGCAAGAAGGAATCAGCTGAAGCCGTCCAGGCAAACTCCACCTTCCAGACGATGAACGCATACGAGCGCCTGTCATACGACTGGGCCAGGCACGGCCACAAAGTCAGCGCGAATGCTACCGGATGGATCACGAAAGCTTCCGCGTCAGGCAAGGAAACCAGCACCAAGCTGCTCAGCGGCATCGGTACGCTGAAATACTCATACAACGACAAATATGTGCTCGACCTCGTGGCTGACTGGTCCGGCACCACACTCTTCCCGAAAAAGAACAGATTCGGATTCTTCCCTTCAGTGGGAGCAGCATGGAACGTCGACAAGGAGAACTTCCTCAAGAACTCGTCCTGGCTCAACAAGCTCAAGCTCCGCGCCCAGTACGGCCAGGTCGGCAGCATAGACATCTACGGCACGGCGGACAACATGTGGCAGAGCAGCTACAGCCTGAGCAAGAGCAACTTCTATCATTTCGGCCCGAGAACCGGCACCTCCTGGATAGGGAACCTCATCGAATATGCGAGCACCAGCGGCTTGAAGCGCATCGAAAACGACGATCTCGACTGGCCGGTCATCACGGAGATTGACGCGGGATTCGACGCGACGCTCTTCAACCATCTCGACATCAATTTCAACTGGTACAAGGCGGTTCAGTCCGATGTCATCAAGAATGTCTCAGAAGAGTACTCGTCAACCCTCGGACAAATCATGGGAGGTGGTGCGACATATGCAGTTGTCGCGGCCATAACCGACAATTTCGACCAGTACACTTACACAGGCTGGGAACTCGGCCTCGACTGGCATCAGGAATGGAAGGATTTCGCCTACAACATAGGCATCCAGGGCAGGCATTGGGACAAGATCAATGACAAGATCACAGGCAACTTCTACACATACGAGTACCAGAACCAGATAGGACGCCACGCATCCGAGTGGAAAGGCTACATCTACGAAGGACTCCTGACAGAAGAGGACATAGCAAGCGGCTATCCGACCCTGAGCCCGGAAGCGGTCGCCGGTGACCTCAAATACAAAGATGTCAACGAAGACGGCAAGATCGACGCCAATGACAAGATGTACATCTCCAACGGAAACGCCCAGATCCGCTACAGCATCAATCTCGGCCTGCGCTACAAGAAGTTCGACCTCAACGTCATAGGCTCCGGCCAGGCATTCTACAAGACCTGTCTGACCTCAAATTATTTCATGGGAGGAAACTCCATCTATAATTATTCCAAGTTCATCTGGGACAACCTCTACAAGGACGCAAACGGCAACCCCGGCGCTTTCGGAGAGAATTTCCCACACCTGACCTACACCTACAACAGCAACAACTTCGAGTGCTCGGATTACTGGCTGCGCAATGGAGGATGGTTCAAGATCCACAGTGCGGAACTCGGATATACTACAGATTTGAAGAAAGTCGGCTGGATCAAGCAGATGAGGATATCCCTTCGCGCGTCCAACCTTCTTACACTCACAGGGCTTGAATACATCGACCCTGAGGCCAACATCGCAGGCATAGAAGCCTCTCCTTTGTACAAGGCTTACTCTGCAGGAGTAAAATTCACGTTTTAAAGGAATTCAGGTATGAAAAAGATATTATTTGTACTTTCTGCACTGATCACGATCTGCTCCTGCGATTTCCTGGAGCCTATTCCGACCGGCAACTATACTGAAGAGAATGTCACCGACTATCCGAAATGCGTCAAAGGATGGATAGATTCGGGATACGACACCATCATCAAGCATTATGGCTCGTTCTATTTCTTCTACAGCGAGGCATGCTGCGACAATGCTGTTTTCCGTGACCATTCGCACGCCATGTGGCAGATGAGCCAGGGCATGCCTCTGTACAGCATCACATACATGGACCTTTTCATGATGTGGAACGAATGCTATCGCGGTGTGCAGTTCGCCAACATGTTCCTGCAGGATGATATCGGTCTGAACATGCATTATCTGGAAGACAAGGAGTCGAACGACGTGCTGCGCAAGGTCCTCCAGGGCGATGCATACGGTCTGAGGGCATATTTCAATTTCATGCTGATGAGGATGTTCTCCGGCGAAGGTCCGGACGGGCAGATGCTCGGCGTACCTCTCCTGACCGAGCATTATCTCACTACCGGTGTCGACAAGTATGTCGCCAAGAGAGCCACCTTCGACGAGACCTGCGAGCAGATAATCAGGGACTGCGACTCCGCGATCGTGTACCTGCCTCTCGCAAACAAGGACTTCCTCCGCGAGACCAACGAGACCACCATTGTGACGGGATCGATACGTCACCGCAAACTTGACAAGATGTCCGTCACCGCCGTCAAGGCTTTCACATATCTCGCATGGGCATCCCCTGCATTCTGCAAGGATCCCGCACTCGCAAAAGAAAGATATGACTCCGCTGCGGTCAACGCCTACAGGGTGTTCAACCACAAGATGACCAAGGAGTATTACAAGGATGTGGCTGGCGGATACAACCCGTCCGACAGCTTCCTCTGGTCCGACAGCGAGTCCCCTGAAATCCTTTTCGTAAGCCAGGGCCTCAACAACCACAACGTGGAGAGAGACGTCTATCCTAGCGGATTCAGCGAGGGAGAAGCCGTGATCGGCCCGTCGCAGGATCTCATCGACGCATACCCTATGTCCAACGGATACCCTATCGATGATCCTGAGAACCGTGGAGGTTATGACCCACAGCATCCGTATGACAACCGTGACCCACGTTTCTACTCTGACATCTATTATGACGGACGCGACATCATCCGCTCCAGAAACGGGGAGACCATGTACACCTTCGAGATTGCGGACAACGGCAAGGATGCCCCGGGTCAGTCAGGAAGCACCTCTCCGACCGGATATTACCTCAAGAAATTCACCTATTCCAACTACAACCTCGCGGATGACACCCCCGACGATGGATACCGTTCTGTATTCTATCTGCGTGTGAACCACATGCTGATGATCTTTGCAGAAGCAGCCAACCAGGTGTACGGGCCGGAAAGTTCTGAATGTGAGGAAAAATACGGAATGACCGCAAAGCGGGCGCTCAAATATATCAGGGCAAAGAAGACCGTGGACGGCGCCAACGGTCTCGGAAGAAGGAAAGACCCGTATCTTGACGAGGTTGCAGCCCAGGGCAAGGATGCTTTCGATGCTCTTGTGCGCAACGAGTGGAGGATTGAGTTCTGCTTCGAGGGCCAGAGATTTTTCGACCTTCGAAGATGGGGCCTGATGGACAAGATCAACGAGCCGGTGCGCGGTGTTTCCATCACCACCGATGCGGACGGAGTGAAGCATTTCGAATACCCTGTGGTCGATGAACGCCATCTGCCTTCACTGTGGTATCCGCTTCCTTTCAAGGAAATGAGGATATCCAGCGAAATGGTTCAGAACAAGGGTTGGGAATTCTATAAATAAAATCATATATTTGCTTAATAACCATGAGCTCTAAAACAATCAACCGCCAGGGTCAGGAGGCGACCCTGTACACTTCACCTACTGTGGAAGTGTTGAAACTGGCAGGGCAGGACATGCTCTGCGCAAGTACGCCGGACGGCACTGAACCTTATGATCTGGAGGACTGGGTATGAGAAAGTCAGTTTATTCCGCACTCGCAGCTGTCATCGCGATGACAGCCATTTCCTGCCAGAAGGCAGAAGTCGATCAGATTTCAGGCACCGGTGAAAGAATCGTCACCTGCGTCTTCGAAGGCGACGCGACCAAGACCGTGCTGGCAGAAGACGGGCAGACCCCTGTATGGGCCGCCGGAGACGTCATCAGACTTCTCGATGAGTTCACTTACGAAGACATCACCCTCACAGAGGAGGACATCGCCCAGATGAAGGGTGACCAGATCTCTCTCATCTTCAAGACCACGCTCGAAGGATGGCCTCTCTACGCCATCTACCCGGCATCTGCCACCGACATGAAAGTCGGTATCGACGAGCAGGTCGCAATCAAGATCCCTACAGCACAGGACGGCTCTTTCGAGCATGCCAACATCTGCGTCGCCATGGGTGACGAGGATGACATGATGGTCTTCCGCAACGCGACATCCGTGCTCAAGTTCACCCAGGCGGAAGCCGGGGTCACAGGCATCAAGGTCGAGGCGGAGAACGCCATTGCAGGAGACTGCCTTGTCTCCTTCGATGAAGACGGCACGCTCTACAACACCATGCTGAAGACTGGCTCGTCTTCAAGCCAGATCACCGTCGCCAGCGACAAGGCCCAGGACGTCTACTACATCGCCGCTGCGGCGAAGGTCACCACGGGCAACACCAAGCTGACCTTCTTCTCCGCAGACGGATACGCAACTGCGAACAAGAGTTCCAAGGACCTCAAGGCCAACACCATGTACACGCTCGGCAACATCGACGACATGGGTCTCGAATTCAAGGCCGGCCGCGGATTCCTGAACGGACACGAATTCGTTCAGATCGGAGATCAGAAATGGGCTACGGAGAACCTCTACATCACAGAGTCCGGCAAGCAGACCTGGCTCGGCTCCGGCTATCCTAGAGGAGACTTCTTCAGATGGGGTGAGACCTGGACCATCTATGATGAGTTCAAGATCGAGAACATCCCGTCCAATGACAATGAAGGTGCATATGTTTTCAACACATTCCATGAAGATATGGAAGGCTGCCCTCCGGAGACTTTCTGGAACGGATGGAAAAGTACCAATACCAGCAGAGCCGATGCAAACGGATTCCTGACCAAGGAGAATGACCCTGTCATAAAATATTGGGGCGGTACTTGGCACATGCCGAACGGAGGAGACAAAAACGATTTCATAAAGCTCTACAGCGCTACCTACTGGGCCTTCGATACAGATAATTACGGCTGCTATGTATTCGCACCTGACGCGAAACATCCGGCTGGAACAATCGCTGTAGGCCTTGACGGGCTCAACAAGCAGGACGCGCTCCTCTACTTCCCGGCCACGGGATGGGCTTTGAGCACAGCGGTATCCAACACCGGATTCATGATCAAGCAGTGGACCAACCACTATTATCCAAATTATGATGGAACGAAGAATGTCATCACTTCATTCCAGATAATTTGGGACCCGGACAATGAATCCATCAAGAAATACTATGTCCCTACCGACAAGATTGTCTTTGCATCGAAATACGGATGGTGGCTCGGCTACAACATCCGTCCAGTATCTGAATAACAAACAATAATCAAACAACTTATTATCTACAAAATCATGAAAAAATCATTCTTTACCCTCGGGCTCGCAGCCGTATGCGCTCTTGCCCTGACAGGATGCCAGAAGGAGATTGAACCGGCTGCTGCCGGGACCACCGTTTCCGAGGCCATTCCTTTCGAGATCCAGGCCGGCTTCGATGCCACAAAGACCACCCTCGACGAACAGTTCAAACTTACTTGGGATGAAGGCGACCAGATCAGTGTATTCCACGCTGTAGCAGGCACCACGGACTACATCAACGATGGAGCTTTCACCGTTAAGGAAGCCGGCAAGAAGGGTATCTTCGAAGGCGAACTCGCACAGGCTCTTGACCCTGAAAAATCCTATGACTGGTACATCCTCTATCCTTACAACGAGCAGACCGTCACACCTAAGAAGGCTGTCTTCAGATGGAACGAGCAGGGTGGTGAAACTCCTGAGAACGGAGGTATCCAGAACCTCCAGAGCCAGCACCTCCCTCTCTGGTCAAACACCAAGGCACTCGCCGGAACGACCGCTCCTAAGTTCAACATGCATCAGGTCTACAGTATCGCCAAGATCACTGTCAACAACGTGAACTGCCTGACCATGACTCTCGACAACTTCAGGCTCGACGGAAACAAGAATGACAGCGTATTCACCAGAGAATCCGGCTTGAGGGTTTCAGGCGACGCTGACATCGACCTCACCGGTGACGAAGTCAAAGTATCAGCTTGCACCATCGAACCTACAGATGCAGAAAAAGCACGTGGCGTGAGATTGTTCACCCCTGACCATTCTACAGTAAATTACAACGGCTGGAATGTAAAGCTCAAGCATGGCGACAGCTGGACCGTATATCTCCCTGTCTATCCTCAGGTTCTCCCTGCAGAGTCATCACTGTTCATCACTCCGAGAGGCTACGCAGGCAAGTACATCTCATTCTTCGAGCCATTCGAGTTCAAGGCCGGCACAATCCACGAGTTCATCATCAACATGGACAAGAACGAGCAGTATCTGACCGAGGAACAGCTTGCTGACGGTATCTTCTTCCGTTTCTGCTATGACAGAGACAACATGGCGGTCAAATTCCTTGGAAGTGACGGCTGGTGGGAGAAGAAGAAAGCCGGCAAGTTCTTCAGCCACTACGACCACCTCAGCGCAATCAGAGAGTTCAACGAGTCAGAGGAGGGCAACAGCTATTATTGGAAGTCATACATCTCCGTCGATCCGAAGATGAGCGACGTCTCCTTGATCAGGTATTCCGCCAATGAAAACCGTTATTTCCTTCCAATAGCAAAGCAGGTCAAGGGTGGCGCATTCGCAGTCACAACGAACGTTGCCAAACTCGCTGCCGGCAAGAAGCTCGTGTTCCACACAAGTATCTTCCTTGCAGACAACACTGCATGCAAGTCATACAAGTATGAATACAGCGTGGACGGCGGAGCAACATATGCTCCTGCAACTGTCGTAGCCGAGGATCCTAAGGACAAGGTTGAAGGCAATGTCCTTACTTTCAACATAGAGGAGTCAAACCTCTGCCACCCTGTCGTAGTCAGCACCGGCGCAATGGCTTCTGATGTCGAGAACGGCACCATCATCATCAGGATGACATTCCTCGAGGACAATACCAAGTATGTAGGTTTCGCTCCATACTACAAGTTCGAAGGACAGCTCAAGGGCTTCAAGACCAAGATCGAAGGCCCTTACACCAACCCGGAGGGATGCGCTTACATTACTGTCGAATAATAGCTTGACAGACTGAAAAACTTCTATCTTAGGGCGGCGGCATTAAAGCAGCCGCCCTTTTTTTTCTCACAGAGAGTATCAAATCCATTCACATGAAAAAGATTCTCCCCATCATTCTGGCTGCCACAGTAGTCGCGGCCTGCAACGGCATCAGCAGAGACGACAGCATCGCATACGTGGATCCGTTCATCGGCACCGCATTCACCGGCCATACATTCCCGGGAGCGGCCGCTCCATTCGGCTTCATCCAGGCTGGGCCTCAAACAGGAAACCTGGACTGGAGATACTGCGGAGGCTATAATTTCGAAGACGAGGAGATTCAGGGCTTCACCCAGGACCGCATCAGCGGGACAGGATGCCCTGACCTCGGAGACATACTGATAATGCCATTTTCCAAGGGGGAAAAGGAGGATCACGCCAGCAGTTTTGACAAGGAGGGAGAGACAGCGTCCCCGGGCTACTACCGGGTGAAGTTGGAAGACAACGATGTCGATGTGGAAATCACATGCTCCGAACACACAGTGCTGTATAAGAACGTGTTCGGCGGAGCGAGAAAACTGTACATCGACTTCCAGAACGGCACTGTGGCCAACCAGCGCGGTCTGGACTACAGAGTAAACAGCAGTGAAATAGACTTTGAGGATGACTGCACCATCAGCGGGCATATCAATTCCACCTGCTGGGTGCACAGGGACATGTATTTCGTGATGCAGTTCGACTCCCCGGTCATCTCCAGGGAATCATGGTACGCCAAACCTGAACACAAGGCTCCGAAGTACCTGCTGGACTTCGAAGAGTCTGACAAACCGCTGCTGGTCAAGATTGCGTTGTCCAGCAGAAGCATCGACGGAGCAAAACACAACCTGGCCGCAGAGATGCCTGACTGGGATTTCGGGAAAGCAAAGGCAAAGGTGGAGAATCTCTGGAGAGAGAGCCTGTCCATCCTTTCGATCGACGGCACGGAAGACCAGAAAATCAGCGCATACACTGCACTGTACCATCTCTTCCTGCAGCCGAACATCATTTCAGACTGCGACGAAGAGCCGGAGTATTCAACTTTCTCGCTTTGGGACACATTCAGGGCCGCGCATCCGTTTTACAGCCTTTTCACCCCGGACAAGAACGCCGGATTCGTCCATTCACTCATGGCAAACGGCGACAGGCAGGGATTCCTCCCCATCTGGGCGCTTTGGGGCAGCGACAACTTCTGCATGATAGGCAATCACGCGGTACCGGTTGTGGTGGAAGCTGCACTCAACGGAATGCCTGGAATCGATGCTGAAAGAGTCTATGCTGCCGTACGCAAATCACTGACCGAGGACCATTACGGCTCATCCTGGGGCATTTACGACCAGTATGGATATTATCCTTGCGACCTCATAGGCGCCAGCGTCGCCAAAACCCTGGAAAGCGGCTATGATGACTGGTGCGCCGCCCAGCTGGCCGCAAAACTCGGCAAGACGGAGGACTACGAGTTCTTCATGAAGAGGTCCGGCTATTTCAAGAACCTATACGACAGCGGGACAGGATTCATGCGCGGCAAGGACAGCGACGGCTGCTGGAGAGAGCCGTTCAGCCCGTTCGTCCTGCCTCGCAGCGGGGACTGCGGCAACGACTATGTCGAGGGCAACGCCTGGCAGTACACCTGGCACTGCATCCAGGACATCCCGGCATTGATCGACCTCATGGGCGGGAAAGACGAGTTCATCGCCAAGCTCGATTCACTCTTTGCGGCCGAAGCCGGAATCGACGAGACTGGCTTTGTGCTCGACGTCACCGGCCTCATCGGCCAATACGCCCACGGCAACGAACCAAGCCATCATATCGCATACCTGTACTCGATGGCGGGAAGACCTGACCGTACGGCGGAGATCGTCAGGGAGATATCCGACCGCTTCTACCTCAACAAGCCGGACGGCCTCTGCGGCAACGACGACTGCGGCCAGATGTCGGCCTGGTATCTATTCTCGGCGATGGGCTTCTACCCTGTCAACCCTATCGACGGCGAATTCATTCTCGGCGCTCCTCAGATGCCTCGTATCAAGCTGTCCCTCCCGGACAGCAAGACATTCACTGTCATCGCAGAAAAACTCTCGGAGGAAAACAAATACGTCGGACGCATCACTTTGAACGGGAAGGAGATTTCCGGCAAGATCACCCGCGAGCAGATCCTTGCCGGCGGCACGCTGAAATTCTCGATGACCAGCAAAAAATCCGAATGAAATAATTCCTTCCGGCGGGGATACAATTTGACCCGTGGCGGATAACTTCTTGATTTTCAACGAAATAAGCCATCGAGGGGTACCTTTCATATATACCCCACGTCTATCTAGATGATTGATTATCAGGCTGTTGTCCGCCACAATATATTGAGAGTGTTTTTTTGGAAAACGAGGTAAAATTCATATTTTTACAAAGTGTATTTACCTTGGAGGGATTCCAAATGTTCGAGATTAGAGAAAAAGAGATGTTGACTTCCAACATCTGCAAGATGAAAGTCGAGGCCGCAAGACTGGCCAAGGCAGCCCTGCCGGGTCAGTTCCTGATGGTCAGGACCGACGAGAAAGGCGAGCGCATACCGCTGACCATCAGCGATTATGACCCTGAGGAGGGTACTGTCACCATCGTCACGCAGGCCATCGGGGCATCGACCCGCAAACTGGTCGCGATGGAGGTCGGCGAGGCTTTCGCGGACGTGGTCGGTCCTCTCGGCAATCCTTCCGAATTCACGGGGATGACGGCAGAGGAGCTCACCGGCCGGCGTTTTGTCTTCATCGCGGGCGGAGTCGGCACCGCTCCTGTGTTCCCTCAGGCGAAATGGCTGCATGAGCATGGCGTGCCGGTGGATGTGATCATCGGCGCCAAGACCAAGGACCTGCTGATCTACGTGGACGAGATGCGCCAGGCCTGCGACAATCTCTACATCTGCACGGACGACGGCAGCGAGGGCTTCCACGGCTTGGTCACGGCCTTGCTGGAGAAGCTCGTCGCAGAAGGCCGCAGCTATACCCAGGCCGTGGCGATCGGCCCGATGATAATGATGAAATTCGCGACTCTGACCGCCAGGAAGCTCGGTCTTCCGGTGACAGTGAGCCTCAACACCCTGATGGTCGACGGCACGGGAATGTGCGGGGCCTGCAGGGTTTCGGTCGGCGGGAAGATGAAGTTCGCATGCGTCGACGGTCCGGAATTCGATGGATACGAGGTCGATTTCGACGAGGCGATGAGGCGGCAGAGGCAGTACAGGCAGGAGGAGACGGCGACATTGAACGAGTAGATTATGGCAAACAAGATAGCACGAGTCGCCGCAAGAGAGCAGGATCCGCTGGTACGCGCGACCAATTTCGAAGAAGTTTGTTTCGGATATGATTTCGAGGAGGCGTCATTGGAGGCTTCCAGGTGCTTGAATTGCAAGAATCCGCGTTGCGTGGGTGCTTGTCCTGTGGGCATCAGCATCCCTGAGTTCATCGCCAAGGTACGCGAGGGAGATGTCCTCGGCGCTGCCGAAGTGATTGCGAGGGATTCTTCGTTGCCGGCCATCTGCGGGCGCGTATGTCCGCAGGAGACGCAGTGCGAGGGCAGCTGCATCCTCGGCATCAAGGGTGAGCCGGTCTCCATCGGCAAGCTGGAGCGTTTCGTGGCGGACTGGACCCGCGAGAACGGCGGTTTCAGCGCTTCTGCTCCTTGCAGGAGCCTGCCTCCTGAAACGTCTGCTTCGCAGACCCCACCGCAAGCGGTCCCCCCTCTTACATTGCCGAGGGTGGCATGGTTTCCGGAGGCAGGCTCCATGCCGGAGACCAGCGCTGAAACGGCTAAAATCGCGGTGATAGGAAGCGGCCCGGCAGGCCTCGCCTGCGCCGGCGGCCTCGCCAAGCTCGGCTACGACGTCACCATCTTCGAAGCCCTCCACAAAGCAGGCGGAGTCCTCCAGTACGGCATCCCGGAGTTCAGGCTTCCGAAGGACACCGTCCTCAAACACGAAATCGACAACATAATCCGGCTCGGCGTCAAGATCGAGACCGACACCATAATCGGCCGCACCCTCACCATCGACCAGCTGATGGACGAAGAAGGCTTCCAGGCCGTATTCATCGGCACCGGCGCAGGCCTGCCGAGATTCATGGGCATCCCCGGCGAGAACCTCAACGGCGTATTCTCCGCCAACGAATTCCTCACCAGGAACAACCTCATGAAAGCATACCGCGACGACTACATGACCCCGATCCATGCAGGCCGCAAAGCCATAGTGGTCGGCGGCGGCAACGTCGCGATGGACGCAGCCAGGACCGCACTCAGGCTCGGCGCCCAGACCACCATCGTCTACCGCCGCACCGAGGTCGAACTCCCGGCCAGAGCCGAAGAAGTCCACCACGCCAAGCAGGAAGGCATCGAGTTCAGGATGCTCACCAACCCTGTCGAAATCCTTGGTGACGAAAACGGCGCCGTACGCGCCATACGCTGCATCCGCATGGAACTCGGCGAACCAGACGCAAGCGGCCGACGCTCCCCTGTACCCGTCGAGGGCTCGGAATTCGAGATTGAAGCCGACACCGTCATCATGGCCTTCGGCACCTCTCCAAACCCTCTGATCGCCAGGACCACCGCCGGCCTCGAGACCTGCCGCAGAGGCTGTCTGACAGCAGACGGAGACGGAGCCACCACCCGGCCTGGCGTATTCGCCGGAGGCGATGCGGTCAGCGGAGCAGCCACCGTGATCCTAGCGATGGGAGCCGGCAGAAAAGCCGCCAAAGCAATAGACAAATACATAAAAAACAGATAAACGCCATGAACGCAAGCATCTCCATGAACCCCAACGCCCTCGTTCAGTATCTCCAGAAACCCGCAGCGGAATTCACCCGCAAGGACATCGTAAAATACTGCGTGGACAACGCAATCGAATTCATCAACCTCCACTACTGCGGATGGGACGGACACCTCAAGACCCTCGGCTTCGTGATCAACAGCCAGAGCCACCTCGAGAACATCCTTGCAGCAGGAGAAAGAGTCGACGGATCAAGCCTCTTCCCGTTCGTCGAAGCCGGCAAGAGCGACCTGTATGTCATACCTAAGTACAGGACAGCTTTCCGCAATCCTTTCGCCGAGATTCCGACCGTGGACCTGCTCTGCTCGTTCTACAACCGCGACGGCCAGCCTTTCGAAAGCTCCCCTGAATACATCCTCCGCAAGGCCCACAAAGCCTTCAAGGCCGCTACAGGCATGACCATGGAGACCATGGGCGAACTCGAGTACTACATCATCTCCGAGGAAGACCCTCTCTACAAGGTCGCAGACCAGAAGGGCTACCACGAGAGCGCCCCGTTCAACAAGTACACCGACTTCCGCACCGAGGCGATGAGCCTCATCTCACAGGCAGGCGGAATGATCAAATACGGCCACTCCGAGGTCGGCAACTTCACCCAGGACGGCCTTAACTATGAGCAGAACGAGATCGAATTCCTCCCTGTCAACATCGAGGAGGCGGCCGACCAGCTCGTGATCGCCAAATGGATGATGCGCCAGCTCGCACACCAGTACGGCGTATCGCTCACCTTCGCCCCTAAGATCACTCCGGGCAAGGCAGGCTCAGGAATGCACGTCCACTGCAAGTTCAGCAAAGACGGCAAATCCATGATGACCGTCGGCGGCGAGCTCACCGACGCATGCAAGAAGGCGATTGCTGGCTACATGGTGGCCGGCACCTCGCTCCCGGCATTCGGCAACCCTCATCCGCTCTCTTTCATGCGTCTCGTACCTCACCAGGAGGCTCCTACATCGCTCTGCTGGTCATTCTCCAACCGCAGCGCACTCGTCAGAGTACCGCTCGGATGGACCGGCAACACCGACATGGCGGCCGACTGCAACCCGCTCGAGATAGCCGAGAACGTCGATTTCAGCGACAAGCAGACCTTCGAATGGAGAGCATCCGACGGATTCGCTGACACCTACCTGCTGATGGCCGCGCTCTGCTGCGCCGCACGTCACGGATTCGAGATGCCGGACGCACTCGAAATCGCCGAAAAGACCTACGTAGGCCTCGGTGTCAACATCCACGATGCATCCAACTCCGCCTTGCAGCAGTCCCTCGAGCAGCTTCCTGCGTCCTGCGTGGAGGCCGCCGACGAGCTGGACAAGGACCGCGCCATCTACACCTCATGCGGAGTTTTCTCCGACAACGTGGTGGACTTCTACATCAAGTACCTGCGCGGATTCAACGACACCACGCTGCGTGACGAACTCAGCGCAGATCCGGCAAGGCTGCAGAAACTCGTGACCGACAACCTCGACAGAGGCTAGAATTCAGCATTTCTGCTGAATGAAATTCGTCCAAAGTATTGATTCAGCTTGACCAGGCCCTCCCGCAAGCGGGCCCCTCCCTCTAGAGCCGAGGGCGGCTAGTCAATCTGAATCAATCTTTTCCCTCAATTTTTCATTCAGCAGAAAGACAATAGAAGCAGAAAACAATGTTTAAATTCAAGCCTATTTTCAAGACTCTGGTCTGGGGCGGCGAGAAGATCGCCCCATTCAAGGGCATACAGACCGACCAGGAGCACATCGGCGAAAGCTGGGAGCTCTCCGGAGTCAGCGGCAACGAATCCGTCATCGACGGAGGCGAATTCGACGGCAAGACCATCACCGAGCTCTGCCACACACTCAAAGGCAAGCTGCTCGGAAAGCATGTCTATGACAACACCGGCGACGAATTCCCGCTGCTGATCAAGTTCATCGACGCACGCACAGACCTGAGCATCCAGGTACACCCTGACGACAAGCTCGCGGCCGAACGCCATGGCACCAAGGGCAAGACCGAAATGTGGTACGTGGTCGGCGCCGACGAAGGAGCACACCTGCTTTCAGGCCTCTCGACGCACATCACCCCGGAGGAATACGTCGAACGGGTGGAAAGCAACACCATCACCGACGTGCTCCAGAACTACGAAGTCGCTCCAGGTGACGTGTTCTTCATCCCTGCAGGCCGCATCCATGCCATCTGCGGCGGCTGCTTCGTAGCCGAAATCCAGCAGACATCCAACATCACGTACCGCATCTACGACTACGGCCGTCTCGGGCTTGACGGCAAGC
Organism: Candidatus Cryptobacteroides sp.; assembly: GCA_045627265.1. Classification (GTDB taxonomy): domain Bacteria; phylum Bacteroidota; class Bacteroidia; order Bacteroidales; family UBA932; genus Cryptobacteroides. The sequence goes on along the minus strand of JAZQNI010000007.1, from coordinate 17,151 downwards.
CGCGCGAACTGCACACCGAGCTTGCAAAAGACGCCATCGACTTCAGCACCAAGCCGGACTACCGCACTGGCTACAGCAAAAGCCTCAACAGGGAGACCCTTCTGGCCAAGTGTCCGTATTTCACGACTTCCCTGTACGATCTCACCGAGCCTGTGACCAAGGACCTGCACAACATCGACTCCTTCGTCGTGGCCATCTGTGTCGAGGGAGAAGGCACGCTGAAGACGGTCGAGACAAAGCCGAAGGAGACAGCATCCCTTTTCGGCCGGGTACGTGAAAGCAAGGAGACCATCACTGTAGAAGAAACCGTGAGCATACGGCAAGGCGAAACGGTGCTTATCCCGGCGATGGCGGACAGCGTCACATTCGTATGTGACGGAAATATGAAGATTCTGACCAGTTATATTTCGTAAATTATACTTATATTTGTGAGATTTTAGTTTTGTATATCCAAATTAGACTGAACATACACTTAAACTACCTGTATCTATGATCAAGAAAGTTTTGACCGTATTGGCGGCAATCTGCATCCTGAGCAGTTGCTATGAGGACTATCTCCGCGATTTCGACTATACTGCGGCATATATCGCATATCAGTACGATCTCAGGACCTTCGTGGCCGGAGAAGACGAAGCATTCACTCTTCCGGTCGCTCTCGGAGGCGTGATGGTCAACGATGAGAACAGAACATATTCCGTTTCCATCGACGACAATCTCTGCACCCAGGATCTCAGACCGTTCAGTGAAGGCAAGTACGACGAATTCAACGCGCTGGACGGAATGCTCGGCAAGGCACAGTTCGGAATGCTCGCAGGCGGTTCCAACTCATACGTCACCACAGAAGTGGGCGGTGCCGGCATCTCGGAGCTCGTCCCTCTTCCAAAGGACTACTACTCAGTGGATTTCTCCGGGCTGTCCATCCCTGTAGGATACGTCACAGCATCATCCAAGATCAAGGCATCATCCAAGTTCTTCGACGACCCTAAGGCCTACAAGCCTTACTATGCTGTAGCCTACAAGATCGACAAGGCTGACGTGGACTCGCTCATCAAGGAAAGAGGCTTCTCCGTAGTAGCAGTCAAGGCTGAGAACAAGTTCTTCGGCAACTGGTACCATGGCGGCATGTCAAAGACAGGAGAGAACGAGATCCTCTATCCTCTCCAACTCCCTCAGGACGACAACAGTGTCTATACGCTCACCACAGTGGACAAGAACACCGTCAAGACCAACAAATACGTGCAGAACAGCGGTTCGCTGACACTCACCTTCAACGGCGACGACATCACCATCACTTCCGATGACGTCACCCTCGCCCCGGACAGCCGCAAGAGCTATTTCAACGGTGCAAAACTCCTTCAGGACAGAGTCCTCTACCTCAATTACTCATACGTGGACAACAAGGGCAGGACAATCCAGGTCAGCGACTCGCTCTTGTTCCGCAACCGCATCCGCGACGGTATCAACGAGTGGCAGGACACCAACGTCGAACATTACAAATAAATCAGAATGAACAGAGCAGCAGTTTTTGCGACGCTCATATTGACAGTCCTTTCGTTCACTGCTTGTGAAAGAAAGGATTTGTCGGTTGAAAGCATACCGGAGGGCGTCGATTTCGAGATAAGTGCCGGTTTCGGCCAGACCAAGACAGTAAACGACGGCATCTACACCAGATGGGCCGAAGGCGATTCCGTGCATGTCTACCACAAGAAGACGGGAACCAGCACATACGTGGATGACGGGGCATTCGTCATCAAGGATGTGGCGGCAGGCACCTTCAAGGGCAGACTGGCATCGGCCCTGGCCGAAGGAGCGACCTACGACTGGAAGATGATCTACCCATACACCAAGAGCGGCAGCGTCAGCTGCGGGGCTGCATGGCAGGTCCAGGACGGCAACGGCAGCATGGCGCACCTGCGAGGCGCGGCATGTCCTCTCCAGGGCGAGCTGACGGCCAATCCGGCCGAGGTCAAGCCAAAATTCCAGATGCACAACCTGGCCACCGTGGCCAGAGTCGTGATGACCAACAAGAACCCGTATCCGATGACCGTGAACACGGTCAAGGTCAAGTCCAATACGCTCCAGGTCATAAATGCAGAGCCGGTCGCAAAGGATGGCACGGCCGAATTCTATGTGCCGATGGAGCCTTTCACCCAGACTTCGGGCAGCTACTCGGTATCGGTCGACGGCTACGAACGCAAGTTCACGACCCCGTCCGCTTTCGAGGCCGGCAGATTGATGCAGATCGACTTCGACTATGACTGCCAGGACAAGTCCGTCACCGACGTCACCGTCTGGGAGAGCAACCGCTACTCGTCATTCACCGATATAGTATTTTTCGACAAGAAGTATTATTGTGCATTCCGCGAAGCGGGCAGCCATGTAGTCTCCGACTTCAACGAAAGAGGCAAGATCATCATCCGCTCCTCAGACGACTGCAGAAGCTGGAAGACCGAGCTCGAAATCGTGAACGATTTTGACAACAGGGACCCGCATTTCATCATTTCGAACGACGGCGACAAGCTCATGGTATATTACGGCATGATGCGTCCTATCGGCGAGGACGGCTATTTCCCTAACCCATGCTCGGCGATGTGCGTCCTCGACACGGATGCAGACGGCAAGCTCAAGCTTGAAAGCATGAACAACGTCGAGATGAAGTACAACAAGAGCGGCAGGGTCATCGACAAATCGCAGTTCTGGCTGTGGGGTATCACGAAGCATGCCGGGAAATACTACGGCGTTGCTTACTATATCTTCAATCCGGACCAGAAGGACAGGCCTCTCAGTGGCCGACCTATCCTCGTAAGTTCAACAGACGGAATACATTATGAGGAAATCAGCGACTTCCTCTTCGAGGGCAAGGTCTATTTCAACGGCGTGGGTTACGAGGACATAGGCAACGAAGCATCACCGTGCTTCATAGGAGACCGTCTGTACGTATTCTTCAGATCCGTCCAGGCCCAGAACGCCATCGTGACATATGCTGACCCTCCATATACAAGATGGGGCGGTCATTGGAAGACCTACGAGGGCATGCAGATGCATTGTCCTATCGCGATCCCTCTTTGGGACAAGATTTATGTCTGCATGCGAGGCAATTCGCACGGAGTGCCGATCTACGCTTTCGATCCCGAAACCAAAGAATTCAAATATATCCACGATGTGTATGCGAACACATCTACTGACCGCGCCTATCCTGGCATGATCGTACAGGATGACGCGCTTCACGTCGTATACTACGCGTACAAACAGGTGGCACAGAACATCTACTACCAGCGCATCCCGCTGAACAAGCTGTACGATCTGACCTTGGATGCCTTTGGCAAATAAGCAGAAATACCGATATTTTTAGATATTGGACTAGGACCTGTACAGAATTCGGTCGTTATTGTATAAAAGAGTGATTCAGAAACTTTTTCATAAAAAACAGGACATATTCTGTCCGATATTCCGTGGGAAAATGCAACGATTCGATTTGAATTGTTGCATTTTTTCATATTTAATTTCTACATTTGTAAATCGGTTGACTCCGATTTTTTTGTTAACATCGGCAAAATAGATACTACATACAGCTTGATTATGATCAAACAACTTCTCAAAACACTGTCAGTTTCTGTTGTGGCGCTGCTGTTTTCATTACAGCTATACGCACAGTCCAAAATCACTGTCACAGGAACTGTGGTTGACTCTGAAAGCCTTCCGATCCCAGGTGCCACGGTAATGGTCAAGGGGAACATCTCCCTTGGCGGTGCCATCACCGACGAAAAAGGAAACTTCACGTTCACGGTGCCGAAGGGTTCCGTGCTTCTGGTCTCATTCGTGGGCTACAAAGATGCTGAAAAGCTCATCAACGGACCGACCAACTGGTTCGTCACCCTCGAGGACGACTCCCAGATGATCGAGGAGACTGTAGTAGTAGGTTACGGCGTGCAGAAGAAGGAGAGCGTCGTAGGCGCCATCTCGCAGGTCGACGGACAGGCGCTCGTCAATTCCGGTACGACCAACATTTCCAACTCCCTCGCCGGTAAGCTCTCAGGCGTGGAGACTTTCCAGAAGAGCGGCCAGCCTGGCGCAAATGACGCGACCATCACCATCCGAGGCATCTCCACCTGGAATGGAAACAGCGAACCGCTGGTCATGGTGGACGGCGTGGAGCGCTCATTCAACGACATAGACCCTAACGAAGTCGAGACCATTTCCGTACTGAAGGATGCTTCTGCAACCGCAGTGTTCGGAGCCAAGGGTGCGAACGGCGTAATCATCGTGACCACCAAGAGCGGTATGAAGGGAAAGGCCAAGATGAACCTCACCGTCAACTACGGTATCGACATGCCGACCTTCATTCCTGACCATATAGATGTCCAGGACATCTACGAAATGGCCAACATCGCCAACAAGAACCAGCAGGCATTCGGTTCCCTGTACTCTGACAATATCATCAAGACTTCCAAGGACCAGTACAATGTCCTCCGTTATCCGGACAACGACTGGAGCAAGATCATGATGAAGAACATGGCCCAGACACTTGATGCAAGTTTCTCCGTTTCAGGAGGTGGAGAAAAGGTCATCTACTACGTGTTCGTTGGTTATTCCAACGACAACTCCATCCTCGCGGAGAATGAAAGCGAAAGAGGCCACTCGTACAGGATGGACCGTATCAACTACCGCTCCAACATCGACGCGAAGCTTACCAACACCACTACCTTGTCAGCTAAGGTCGGAGGTTCCACAACCATAGTCATGGCGCCTACAACGGCGACAAAGACCCTCTTCGGCTACATCTATCAGGCGTCTCCTGTGATGTATCCTGCCTTCTATCCGGGCTGGGCGCTCGACAAGGTCAAGGACTTGGACTATCCTGAGGCTGAAGGCGTACGTATGACAGACAACGGATCAGCTTCCGGCATCAACCCATACCGCTACACCGCACTCGACTCATACAACGAGACCACGACCAACGTGCTGAACACCGACCTCATCCTCAAGCAGGACCTCAACTTCATCACCAAGGGTCTCTCATTGAAAGCCAAGGCCGCTATGAGCACACAGTACTCACGCGTCTCCATGGAATCCATCGACAACTATCTCGACTACCTGATCAACTGGGATGCTTTCGAAGGCAAGACGGGTGCCAACCCATGGTCGAACACCCAGTCCGGCCGATATGTCTATGTCCTTCCTCCTTACAAGGAGAGCCAGAACAATGCGGCCGGCAACATCCAGAGGACATTCTACTGGGAGGCGTCTCTCAACTACAACAGGAAATTCGCTGAGAAGCACAACGTCACCGCCCTCCTGCTCATGCACCAGAGGGAGCTGAGATACGGGGCCGACTTCCCATACCATACAGAAGCCTATGTAGGCCGTATTACCTACGACTACAAAGGCAAATACCTTCTCGAGGCCAACGTCGGCTACACCGGCAGCGAGCAGTTCGCACCTAGCAACAGATACGGTCTGTTCCCATCACTTGCAGTCGGCTACACCATTTCCAAGGAGTCTTGGTGGAAGGAAGCTATGCCTTGGTGGAACAAGATGAAGATCCGCTACTCAGATGGTATCGTCGGTAGCGACAGCGCGAGCGAGCGCTGGCTGTACTACAGCACATTCATCAGATCATACGATTACTACAAGGAGGAGTCCGCGGCCAACGCAACCGCACGCTGGGAAACAGCCCACAAGCGCGACCTCGGTATCGAGATGGGCTGGTTCAAGAGCGCCCTCACCCTCGACGTCGACCTCTTCGACGAAACCCGAGATGACATGCTCCTCGAACCGATCGTCACCCCTATGGTCGGCGTGAACTACAAGGATATCAACGCCGGAGCCATGAAGAAGCATGGTTTCGAGGCTGAGATCAAATACCGCAAGACCACTCCGAGAGGCCTGTACTATGAATTCGGAGGCATGACAGGCTTCAACGAGAACCGCATCACCATCTACATGGACGAGCCGTCAAAGCCTTCATACCAGTACTGGCAGGGTACGGCGCACGGCTCACAGAGAGAGGGTCTCAACCAGGCGGATACAGGTTTCTTCACATCTGTGGACGATCTCCACTCATACGCGACTCCGTACGCTTCCTGGGTGCTCAACTACCCGGGTATCTACAAATACTCCGACTACAACGCCGACGGCTACATCAACTCCGACGACTATCATCCGATCGCAGGCAGTACCTATCCTCTCTTCACCTACTCGCTCAATGCACGCGTAGGCTACAAGGGATGGACAGCAAGCGTGATGTTCTACGGCAACGCAGGCAAGTACAGCACCTTCAGAGGCGCATACGACACGGAATTCAACGAGGGCGACCTGCTCGTCCACAAGTCCCAGCTGAACTACTGGACCCCGACCAACCAGGACGCATCCGTCCACCGCATCCCGAGCTTCAACGACCAGTTCACCTCCGTCACCACCAACGGTGTATTCGAGGGACACAGCTGGAGAAAATCAAATTTCTTCGGTCTGAAGGAAGCATACCTCGCATACAAATTCGACGGTGACATGCTCAAGCGCAAATACGGCATCGACGGTCTCACCCTCACCCTTACTGGCAACAATCTCTTCACAACGACCGGACTCGTCGAAGGAGACCCTCAGATCAAGGATTTGAAGAGCAGCTACTACCCTCTCGTGAGAATCGTGAAATTCGGTCTTAAACTTGACTTCTAAGAGAAATGAAAAATATACTTAAACACACCATCGCACTCAGCCTCGTCCTCGGGACGATATTCTCCGCGTCATCCTGCAACTGGCTGGACGTCGACCCTAACCTCGGTGTCGACGAGGAAGAAGTGTTCGGTTCATTCAAGAACCTGAGAAAGTATTTCGACTTCGTATATTGCGAGCACCAGGACTTCACGGAGGTCATAAACAACAGTATCTTCATGGGCACCACGATGCTGGAGGAGATCGGAGGATCCAACAGAGACTTCTACACCCTTGACGGCACGACCGATATCGCGGATATGGGCCGTCCGGTGAGAAACATCGAATTCAAGCAGTGCAACCTCACCTGGGAGACCGTCGACCGCAAGAATATCAGCAACAAACCGGTTTCCGCCGCGATGTGGAACATCATCCGCATCGCAAACAGGACCCTCGAGGCTCTTCCGGAAATCAACGACTGCACCCAGCAGGAGCACGACGAGCTGACCGGATACGCATATTTCACCCGCGCATACGCACATTTCGTGCTTGCCCGCAAATACGGCGGAGTACCTTATCTCGAGCACTCTCTCGGCCCGGATGACGAATGGGACATAAAGCGGCCTGATGCTTGGGAGACATACCAGAAATGCGCGGAAGACTTCTACACCGCCTATGAATACCTCCAGAAAGCCGGCTGGATGCGCCGCGACGGTCTTCCTGGCGAGGAAGGTCACTTGAAGTCCCCGACCTCACAGTACCCTAGCGGTGTCAGCGCACTCGCATTTAGGGCAAGGGCCCTCGTCTATGCAGCCAGCCCTCTGAACAACAAGAACGGCAAGGCCGACTGGGAGCAGGCCGCGGAAGCATGCGCATTCGCGCTCACTACCGCAGTGGATGACTGGAAGTTCTCGCTCGTGCCGTTCAGCAAGATCACGGACCTCTACCTCGCAACCGGTGAGTCCGAGGAGTCCATCTGGGCAGTCGTGGTGAAGAGCAAGGACAACGCCAAGAACCTCAGCGCATATTTCGCATATCCTCAGTCATACAGAAACGCAGCGACAGGAGTCTGCCCTACCCAGAATTTCGTGGACCTCTACGAGACCAAGTGGGGTGAGCCGCTCAACACCCAGGAAGACAGGGATGCGGCCTACGCTGTCATCGGCGAAGGTTCGAAGGGACCGGACGGCAAGCTCCATCACTATTACGAGCAGGATCCATACGCCAACCTCGATCCACGTTTCGAAGCGACGATCGTACATGACGGCTCCAAGAACAAGTTCGTGATGGGAACCATCAACATCTACAAGAACGAGAGCACAGGCAAATGGCCTATCACCAACATCTCCAACACCTCCATGGAATTCGGCAAGGAATGGGGTACCACAGACCAGGATGGTAACGGCTACTCCGTAACCGGTTACTACTGCAAGAAATACTGGGAAGGTCAGAGAGGCGACAAGGGCGCATCTCACGGTCATGTGGACAATGTCATGCGTCTCGCAGAGCTTTATCTGCTCTACGCCGAGGCCGTCAACGAGGCATACACTCCTCAAAGCAAGGCAGGCAAGTGCGATCTTACTGCAATCGATGCCATCAACGTGGTCCGCAACCGCGCCGGCATGCCGAATGTCCAGGAAAGGTTCACCACAAGCACCGAGGCATTCCGTCCTAGGATCCAGAACGAGCGCATGGTCGAGCTCGCATTCGAAGGCCACTACTACTATGACATCCGCCGCTGGATGATCGCTCCTGAGCGTATGGGCAAACCTATCGAAGGAATGTACATCACCAAGCTCAAGAAGAACCCAAGCACGAATACCTACCCTAACGGCAAGACATACGAGCGCAAGGCGCTTCCTGACACACGCCAGTGCACCTGGAAGGACTGCATGTATTACTTCCCGTTCTCACAGGACCAGACACACAAGATGAGCTTATTCAAGAACAACGAAATCTGGCATTAGTACCATGAAGAAAATTCTCACCATACTTTCAATCGCCTTCCTGGCCGTCTGCTGCCAGAAAGAGAATGAGCCAAGCGGCAGATTCGAGGTGAACGGCATCAAGGACTCATACACCTTCGCCGCCGACCTCGGTCAGAAAGAGACTTTCGAGATCGTTTCGGACAACGTCCTCTGGGAAGTATCATTCACTCCTGAAGATCAGGACTGGCTGATAATCACCCCTATGCGCAGCCTCGGAGGATACCAGACCGTAACCATCACCCCTGACAACAACGACACCGGCGCAGAGCGTAGCTGTACCTTCACATTGACCAACGAGAACGGCTACAGCAAGACAGTGACGGTAACGCAGAGACAATAACATACACTAATACACTTTCCGATGAAAAGAATCTTTTCAATCTTATCGATGATTGCACTGGGACTTGCCTCGATGACAAGCTGCCAGGAGCCTCTCGATGAACTTTCCGCAGAGGCGGCGGTAAAAGCCGGCGGAGATTTCGAAATCCAGATAGTGACGTCGGCTATGACGAAGACTATCGTAGATGATTACTGCGCCGACGATTATTATCCCGGCGGCTTCGAGCTGGGTGACTCCTTCGCTGTGGGAGACAGGATCAACCTCTTCCATGCTGAGCACAGTGCCGAAGGCGCATATTCAAGTTATGCCAACGACGGTGCATTCTATGTCACAGAAGTGAACGACGGTATCGCCACGCTCAAAGGCTATCTCAGCGAAGACCTGATGAACGACCACGCCTACGACTGGTTCGCCATCTACCCTTACGATGAGTCCATCACCAACCCTGAGCACGCCGTCATCACCTTCCCGTCCAAGATCAAGACCACTGATGGCAACCCGGCTACCGCTCTCGCGGCCAGCCCTCTTGCAGGAAGTGCAAACAGCGTGAAAGGCGGTGCCATACCACAGCTCCACATGAAGCACCTCGCCTCCGCAATAGAGCTTGTTGTGACCAATTTCACAGATGATGACATCACCGTCAGCAGCATCGAGGTAAGTTCTACTGCAGAAGCTCTGTGTGGAACAAGAAGTGAGTCCTACGGATGGTGTGAAGCTCTCGCTGGCACATACGAGTTCAACACCATCAGACAGGATGACCGTAGCAGAGAAGACTGGACAACAATGGTCTGGGACACAAAATGGGAAGAGTATGCAAAGGGCAGCAGCAACCCAAGATTCATAAAGCTCAGCACCATAGAGAGATCCCAGAAGATTACGATCGACGTAGATGACGTAGTAGTTCCTTGCGGCGACTATGTTTCATTTTTCGTCCCGATTGCGCCTACCGTTTTTGAGATTCAGGGAACCAGCCTCGCTGTCAAGATCAATGACCTTTATAAGCCTCTCACTCCGAAACCTTGGAAAGAGTACTATTGGACTACACAGTTGATTCCGCTCCGTCCGATGTTCCAGCAGGGTCAGGTAAACAGAATGTCATTTACCTACGCATTCACTGATATAGAGAATAACGAGCTCGAATGGTCTTCAGGAAGCGGTGACACGAAAGAAATTCCGACATCATGGTTCTCCCAGAGTTCAAACCTTGAAACAGCTCTCGGCTGCAACGCCATCTTCAGGGCAAATGCCGGAGAAGGATACAACCAGCTTTCTTACATGTGGCTTTCATCTCTCGGACACGCATTCCCTGGACCGTTCTCAGTCAGGCTCTGCTACATCTGGGATGGCGAAGGTCCTGAATTCGTGATTCCTGTCCAGCACGTCGATGCAGGCAAGAGCATAGTCATCGAATCTGTCATGAGAGGCCAGAAAGAGGGTGACATTACAGACGACACCGGAACATATTATATCCCTGGCGGCCCTGCATTTTTCATGTGCGAATACTCCCTTGACCAGGGTAAGACCTGGAAACCAGCAGAGCTCCAATCCGACTGCAGATATGTAGGCAATGTCCCCGCCAATTTCGCATTCCCAATCGAAGGCGAGCAGGTAAATATCAAAGCCGTCTGCCCGATCAATTCTGATTTCGACCAGGCGACATTCCTCTACAGGATGAGATGCGTAAATGCTGAATTCAGTATCTCCGACCATCTCAACGGCAGAGCCGTCGGCGGCAGGGAAGCCTTCAAGACCGACATCCATGGAGAGCCTAGCCACTACGCAGGAGACACCTATTTCCATACACTCAATGGAGACAAGTACGGTGTTTTTGCAAAAGCATACGTTGAATAATAAAACAATACTGACATATGAAATTCGAGAACACAATCAGCTCTGAAGAGCTCTATCTGACTCCGATGTGCGAAACCATCGTCCTTGGTACTGAAGGTATGCTTTGCGACAGCGATGAATCCGATGGAGACATCGACCCATGGCATTTCAGCGATAATCCAATAACTTTTTAACTATAACCACATTCAAAAAACATGTTTTTATGAAAAAGTCAATGTTAACCCTCGGGCTTGTCGCAGCTTGCGCATTCGCCCTCACAGGATGCGTCAAGGAGATCGAGCCTTGCACTCCTGCAGCAGAAGCAGCCGTTTCTGAGGCAGTTCCTTTCGAACTCGTCGCAGGATTCGACGCTACAAAGACCACCATCGACGACAATTTCAAGGTCGCTTGGGCAGAAGGTGACGCTATCAACGTATTCCACGCTGTAGCTGGCACAAAAGACTACATCAACGATGGTAAGTTCACCGTCAAGGAAGCCGGATTCAAAGGCGTATTCGCCGGAGAACTCGCACAGGCTCTCGATGCAGAGAAGTCCTATGACTGGTACATCGTTTATCCTTATTCAGCAGACGCTACGTCTCCAGCAGCTTGCCCGATCAGTGTCAAGAATCCAGACAGAGGAATCGACGCTGGCGCATCTGTTCTTGCCGGCCTCCCACTCTATGGCTCAACAAAGGTTCTCGCGGGAACAACTGCTCCAACCATGAACGTACATCAGGTCATGTCTGCAATCAAGATGACTTTCAACAACACCAGCGAAGATGTTATCTCCCCTAAGTGCGTAAGATTCAAATCAGTCCTCTCCGGCTACAATGAGCTGCCAGAGGCAATGATCCAGCCTGTCGGCGATTTCAACGCAGACTTCACAGCCGACAGCCCTGTACTCACACCAAAGGAAGGCGGTTTCTGCCCTAAGCACTCAACAGGAAACCTTCCGGGAACCGACAATGTCAATCCAGGAGAGTCTTTCTCTACATATCTTTACATCATCCCTTCTACCTTCAAGGCAGGAACTGTTCTTGAGCTTGGTGCAAACAATGGCGCTCCTTCCAAGAATGAGCAGCTCAAAGAAGATCTCGTTTTCAAAGCAGGCGAAATCAAAGAGTTCATTATCAATCTCGGACCTGAATATGTGGGTGAAGAAGAGGCTGCCGATGGTATTTTCTTCCGCGTTTGTATGAGGAACGACGACAGCTATGGTGACGACGCAAGACTCGCAAAGGGCTTAGCTGACAATCTCAATGGTGGAACTTCAGGCCATTTCGCACAGAATATGAACCCTAATGTCTGCAGCAGCAAGAGATGGGCTCCTAGGTTCTACTCAATCAAAGACCACTACACTTCATTCAGCGATGCTGATGAGACCTTCTATGGCTCTGCATACATTGGATTCAACCTTGCAAACTATGCTACCGCTGGTGAATTCGCAAACTCTGCAGGTCGTTACTTCATGCCGGGCATGAATTTCAAGGCAAATGACGGAAACTACTTCCAGATCAACGCTCTGTATGAAAAACTTGCTGCAGGAAAGACCGTCAAGTTCTACGCCAGCTACGACATCAACAACGCCAACTCATGCAACGAATATAAGTTCACTTACAGTGTTGACGGCGGCAAGACCTTCAAGAACGCCAGCGTTGCTGTTGAAGCAAGCATCGACTCATTCGATGAGGCTACCGGCATTACTACCTTCCCTCTCGGCGAAGCAACCGCAGCAGGAAAATGGGCATACTGCCATCCTGCAGTTGTATCCTGCCCTATCACAGAGACAGTGGAGAATGCCAATTTCATACTCAAGATCGAACCTCTCGATGCAGTTGAGGCAGGCGGTTGGACATGGATTGCTCCTTACTACACTTATTCAGCAGCAGAAGGTCTGAGATGCTATACTGGAAAGAGCTTTGCCAGCTACGGCGACGGAACTCCTGTCTATGACTATATCCCATCATTGGTTGGAGAAGTCAACGGCGCCAACGTCAAGATTACCGACTGGGGACAGCCATTCGATATCGCAGCCTGCGCTTTCCTCAAGGTTGAATAATTGAATTCATTCGATTAGTTCGAAATACCTTTTTACAGAGTATGCCCCGGCCTGTCCGGGCCGGGGCGATACTCTTTAAAATCCTGATTCAGGAAATTACGGAACAGCCGGACATCCTGACCTGATGTCCAGACGGGCAAAACCCGCACGAACAGCTCCTCAAGAGGAGACAACAACGCAAGAACCGGCGCTACAGGTTCGAAAAATCCGTCTCGAACTGAGAGACACCCAAAATAGAACATACCGTGGCCAAGGCCACAATACATACAACCTAGATAATAAAAAAAATACATACAACTGATGAGAAACAGCAAAAGAATCTTGATTCTTGCGAGCCTTCTGGTAGCAACATCCGCTTTTGCGATGCGCCCGGAAAAGGATACGCTGATCAATATGTCCTGGCAGCAGAAACTGACCAGGGACATGATGACCAGCGGCACACAGCAGGTAAATGAATCCGATCTCGAGCACATCACAATCTCGGACATCAGAAGACGGCTCAGAGGACTCTTCCTCTCCGCCCAGGTGCTTGAGAACTGCGGAGGACTGAACCAGAGCGGTGTGATGACATCCCCGTTCTTCAACTCGGACCAGCTCAGCGCACAGTCAAGATGCTTCTGGAACGTCGCATGTATCATCGATGACGTACCGGTGCCAATGAACCAGTATCTTTTGGACCCGAACCAGATCGAGTCCATCACGATGATCACCGATATCGCCGACAAGGCCGCCTACGGACCTGTCGCAGCAGAAGGCGCATTCTACATCAGGACCAAGAAAGGCGGCTACGACACCCCTCTGCGTATGACCTTCGATTTCGAGAGCGGAATCGAAATGCCGGGCATCTGGCCGGAATACTGCAACGGCGAACAGTACGCCATCCTCAACAACATCGCCCGCGAGCAGTCCGGCTATAATGCACTGTACTCGGCTGAAGACATAAAAGGCTTTGCAAACGGCAGCCCGAATGACATCAAGTATCCGAACGTGGACTACAGGGATCTGTTCTTCAACGACTACAAACCAGTCTCAAGATTCGGGTTCAATGCGACCGCAGGTTCGAAGAACATCAAGTTCAACACCTCGGTCAACGGCCTGTACGGAGACGACCTGGTCAAGATAGGACCATCAACCTATTTCTCCAAACTCAACCTCAGCACCAGCGTGACCGCCAAGATCGGCCAGTGGGTTGAGGCGAATGCAACATTCAACGGGCTCCTCACCTTCACCCAGGACGGCAACGGCGGTTCATTCGGTGAAGCAAACTTCACGTCTCCTATCGCATTCCCTCTGACTCTCGACATCGATCCGGAATCGGAATATTACGACGATGAAGCGATGGGCTCCAAGCAGACGATCTACGGAGTATCGAAGGTAGAGCCGGGCAACCCTTACGCCGCCCAGATAGAGGGAGGATACCAGCGCTGCAAACGCCGCAGCGGCATGTTCAGCTCCACAATCAACTTTGACATGTCCTGGCTTCTCCCGGGACTCAAGTCCAAGACATTCGTCAACATCGCGACATTCTTCTCTGCGACAATGGGCAAGAATGAGGATTACCTCGCATTCAACTGGGACAGGGAAAAGATCATAGACGGCCGCTCCGTGGACCATGTCGGCACCAAGGTCGCAGATGAGTCAGTGCTGGCGAACAGCACTTTCCAGACCATCAACGCATTCGAGCGCCTCTCGTACAACTGGGGCAAGAACGGCCACAAGGTCAACGCAAACCTTACCGGTTGGATCACCGATGCTGCTTCCTCCGGCAAGAAGACACCGACCAAGCTCCTAAGCGGAATCGCCACGGTCAAGTATTCATACAATGACAGATATGTCCTCGACCTCGTATCCAACAATTCTGGTACCACCCAGTTCAAGGGAAGCAAGAGATGGGGCTGGTTCCCTGCAGTAGGAGCCGCCTGGAACCTCCACAACGAGGGATTCATGAAAAATGTCAGCTGGATCGACTACCTCAAGATCCGCGGCCAGTACGGCAAGATCGGAGACATGGACATCTACGGCAAGGAGGACAACCTCTGGGAGGCCAGCTACCATGCAAAGACCGAGGCGGAAGAGGCAGCGTCAGGCTACCATTTCGGACCTAACGAAGGAACCTGCTGGTTCGGAACATTGACCGACCCGCTCTCCTCATCAGGAATCAACAGATTCGGTAACGAGGCTCTCACCTGGCCGGTCATCACTGAGTTTGACGCCGGTTTCGACGCGACCCTCTTCAACCAGCTCGATGTCAAGTTCAACTGGTACAAGGACATCCAGTCCGGTGTCATCATGAACGTTTCGGAAGAAATCTCCAACACTCTCGGACAGACCTGGGGAGCCGGTCCGACCAAGGGAGTCACAGGTCAATACGGCAACCACGACCAGTATACCTACAAGGGCTGGGAACTCGGTCTTGGATGGCATAAGGACTGGAAGGACTTCGGATACAACATCGGAGTCGAAGGACGCCATTGGGACAAGATCAACGACATCATCACCAATAACTTCTACAGATATGACTACCAGGACGGACGCGGCAGACATGCTTCCGAATGGAGAGGCTACATCTACGACGGAATACTGACAGAAGAAGACATCGCCAGCGGTTATCCGACCCTCGGCAGCGGAGCCAAGGCAGGTGACCTGAAATACAAAGATGTCAACGAAGACGGCAAGATCGACTCCAACGACAAGATGTACATCGCATCCGGAAATGCCAAGCTCCGCTTCAGCGTCAATCTCGAACTGAGATACAAGAAGTTCGACTTCTACATGGTCGGCACAGGTCAGGCCGGTTACAAGGCATATCTCAGCGGAACATATTTTATGGGCGGCTACTCTGTCAACAATTACTCCAAGTTCATCTGGGACCAGCTGACAGCGACCGGGACACCTTCCGCCTACGGAGAGGAATTCCCTAGACTGTGCTACATCATGAACAACAACAACTTCGAGTGCTCCGAGTACTGGCTCCGCGACGGCAGCTGGTTCAAGATACAGTCCGTCGAGCTTGGTTACACGACAGATCTGAAACGCATCAAGTGGATCAAGGGCATGAGGCTCTCTCTCAGAGGCACGAATCTCTGCACCTTCACCAAGGTGCCTTACATAGATCCTGAAGCAACCGTGGCCGGAATCCAGGCAGCACCGCTCTACAAGGCATTCACCTTCGGCGCCAAGTTCAACTTCTAAAAGGAACATGAGAATGAAAAAGATACTTTCAATATTCGTTTGTCTAGCAGCGCTCACTTCCTGCCAGTTCCTTGATTCTGTACCGACAGGAAACTACAACGAGGAAAATGCCGACGATTATCCGAGAATGGTACGAGGATTTATTGATGCAGGTTATGACGCTCTCTGCAAGCATTATGTGTCGTTCTACTATGCGATGGGTGACGGCTGTACCGACAACGGCGTGCTCAGGGACCATTCTTCGGCGATGTGGCAGCTGTCCCAAGGCAATCCGGTGTTCGACATCACCTATCAGGACATCTATATGAACTGGCGCGATGCTTACAGGGGCATCCAGTCCGTCAATCTTTTCCTTGAGAACGACCTCGGTCTGAACATGAGGTATTTCGAAGACCTTGAGTCCAATGATGTTTACCGTAAAACCCTGCAGGGTGACGCCTACGGTCTCAGGGCATGGTTCCATTTCATGCTTATGAGACATTTCTCAGGCTATGATGAAGAAAAAAGGCAGATGATGGGTGTCCCTCTCGTGACCAGAAGATATGTGGACGAGGAAAGGAACAATTATAAAGCCAAGAGGGCGACCTTTGATGAGACTTGCGAGCAGATACTCCGGGACTGCGATTCCGCGCTTGTTTACCTGCCTCTCGCCAACAAGGACTTCCTCCGCGAAACCAACGAGACCACAGTCTGCACCGGTGCCATACGTCACCGCAAACTCGACAAGATGTCTGTCACGGCAATCAAGGCCATGACTTATCTTGCCTGGGCTTCACCTGCATTCTGCCAGGATGCTGCACTCGCCAAGGAAAGATACGACTCAGCCGCTGTGAATGCTTACAAAGTATTCAATCACAAGATGACCAAGGAATACTACAAGAATGTTGATGGAGGTTATAATCCTCTCTCCAATTTCCTGTGGTCGGACAGCGAGTCTCCTGAAATCCTTTTCGTAAGCCAGGGATACGGTGCAAGCATCGTGGAAAGGACCTTCTATCCTAGCGAATTCTTCGGACAGGGTACGGCGGCCTACTGCCCGTCACAGAACCTCGTGGACTGCTACCCTATGGCCAACGGTTATCCTATCG
>JAZQNI010000006.1:0-8077 GCA_045627265.1 Candidatus Cryptobacteroides sp. | reverse complement strand
GCCTGTAGGAGCGGCATAGTCGACTGCCGTATGCGGCTTCACCTTGCCGGTGACAGGATGCTTCCTGTGATAGGAGAAGCCGGAACTGATGCGGGTGAAATTGAGCGGCGCTTTGAGGAAAGCCTTTCGCATGCTCTCGCCCTTCTCGTTCCAATAGACGTTGCCGCCATCACCCTGGTCGTACCTCACGGCATAAAGGTCCTTGCCGTCACGGGTAAAAGTAGCATAGAACAAGGTGTCGACAGCGAATATCTCATCCTCACAGATACTCTGGCAGTACAGCATGCGGAACTTGTCCTGCTCCTGCAGACCGAAGAAATCGACCGTCCAGGCATATACGTCGGCGAGTTTCATGATGAGCAGCGGTGATGCACCGGCATCACGCATATCATTCCATAGCGACGAACTGATCTCGACTTCAGCGTATTTATACTCCTTGATGACTTCCTTCTCCACATTCCAGACAGAAAGCGTATCAGTACATTTGAAAACTGTCTGATGCACCCGGTCCACGTCATACACAACATATTGCAGCTCATGCTTGTCTGGAGAGTAATATGAGCTGAAACTGTTGCCGGCCCGCAGCTTGCGGACATCGAAGATGGTATCACAGACCTGCGAGAGCCGGTACGAGGCGTCCTTGTCCATACCAAGCCTGTTCATCAAGGTGACAAAAGCCTCTCCGGAATTGACGGTACCAGGCTCCATGTCAAGAGAATCAGAATAGAACCCGAGTCTAGGCAACTCGGGTTCTTGATTTGTTGAAGTATCATTTCTGTGTCCGCAAGAAGCGGCAAACAGAATCACAGCCGATGCGGCAAGCAGAAATCCATGCTTCATATGGTTAGTTTTATGACAGGACAGAGTCCGAATACTTCAGGATAGGGTTCCTGGCAGCAGTCGTCTCGTCAGGTCTGGTAATAGGCGCATTGTGCGGAGCTGAATGCAGGATTTCAGGATCCTGTGCCGCCTCGGCGGCAATCTTCTCCATCACTTCGATGAAAGCATCCAGCGTCTCCTTGGACTCTGTCTCGGTCGGCTCGATCATGAGGGCCTGGTGGAAGAGCAGAGGGAAGTAGATGGTCGGAGCATGGAAGCCGAAATCAAGCAGTCGCTTGGCTACATCGAGGGTGGTGGCACCCGCCACACCTTCGCGGGCTCCGTCATTGATTAGTCCGTCGAACACGAATTCATGCTTGCAGACTGAATCGATAGGGAGCTTGTAAGAGTCGCGGAGGCATTCCTTGATGTAGTTGGCGTTCAATGTAGCGAGACGGCCAGCAAGATACATGTTCTGCTTGCCGAGGGTAAGGATGTATGCGAGGGCGCGTACGATCACCGCGAAGTTGCCATGGAAGCCGGATGTGCATACTCCGAGATACGGCACAAGCCTCTCTGCAACGCCAACCGGGCCGCTTCCAGGGCCGCCGCCACCATGAGGGGTGGAGAAGGTCTTGTGCAGGTTCAGGTGCATGATATCGAAGCCCATGTCGCCAGGACGCACTGCACCGAGGAGCGGATTCATGTTGGCTCCGTCGTAGTAGAGAAGTCCGCCGCATCCGTGGATGAGGGCTGCGATCTCCTTGATTTCCTTTTCGAAGAGACCGAGCGTGTTAGGGTTGGTCATCATGATGCCGGCGATGTCATCTCCAAGCAGCGGCTTGAGATCCTCGACATCCACGAGACCCTGCGCATTGGATTTGACCTCGATGATTTCGAGACCGCATACCGCCGCACTGGCAGGGTTGGTGCCGTGAGCGCTGTCCGGTACGATCACCTTGGTCCTCTTCAGGTCGCCGCGGGACATGTGGTACTCGCGCATGATCATCAGACCGGTGAGCTCTCCGTGAGCGCCGGCGCATGGTTTGAAGGTGAAATGCTTCATGCCGGTGATCTCGGCCAGATACTTGTCTGTCAGTTCGATGACCTCCTCGGCACCCTTCACTGTGGAAGGATCCTGAAGAGGATGCAGAGCCTGGAATCCAGGCAGGGCGGCCATCTCCTCATTGATCTTCGGATTGTACTTCATCGTACAGCTGCCGAGCGGATAGAAGCCTGTATCGACGCCAAAATTCATCTGCGAGAGATTGGTGTAATGGCGGACGACATCCACCTCGCTGACCTGCGGAAGTGCAGGAGCGGCCGATCTCAGGAGACCCGGGCCGAGGACTGAATCAAGCTGCACGGCGCCGCACTCGCATGCCGGCAGAGTATAGCCGACGCGGCCTTCTTTCGAAAGTTCGAATATAAGTTTGTCGTAGTATCTCATAGCCTAGCCCTCCATGATTACGGACACAAGTGCGTCCATTTCCGCCTTTGTACGCTTCTCAGTAACGCAGAAGCTGACATAACCCTCCTCCGTGGCAAGTGCCGCGAAGAAGCCGGCGTCATACAGTTTCTGCTGCAGCTCCTTGACGTCGACGAGCGGCTTGAGCACGAACTCGTTGAGGAACGGAGCGTCGAATACAGGTGCGAACTTGCCGGTGGCAAGGAGCTTTCCGTAGAGATAATGGGCTCCGGCGCAGGAGGTTTCGTTGACCTCCTTCATGCCGCGCGGTCCCATGACTGACAGATAGATGGTCACCCAGAGCGCCATCAGAGACTCGTTGGAGCAGATGTTGGAAGTCGCTTTCTCGCGGCGGATGTGCTGCTCGCGGGCCTGGAGCGTGAGCACGAACGCACGGCGTCCGGAAGCATCGCTCGTCTGGCCGACGATACGGCCAGGAAGTTTGCGCATGTGCTGCTTGGTGCAGGCCATGAAGCCGACGTATGGGCCACCGTAATTGAGCGGAATGCCGAGGCTCTGGCCGTCACCGACCGCGACATCGGCGCCCCATTCGGCCGGTGTCTTGAGCACCGCGAGCGTTGACGGGTCGCAATACTCGACCATCAGCGCACCTGCAGCGTGGATTGCCTCCGCGAATCCGCCCAGGTCCTCGACTATGCCGTAGCGGTTGATGCCAGGCACGATCGCACCGGCAACGGTACCGCCCGCAAGCAGCGCCTTGAGGCTGTCAAGAGATGTGCGGCCGCCTTCGGTCGCGATGAACTGCAGGTCGACCGCAGCGTAGCGCGCGTATGTCTTCACCACCTCGATCACCTGCGGCAGAAGCGCCTCGGAGAGGAGGACGGTGGTCTTTTTCCTCGTGCTGGCGATGCACATCCTCATGGCCTCCGCGGCAGCAGTAGAGCCGTCATACATCGAAGCGTTGGATACGTCCATGCCAGTGAGGGTGCAGATCATGCTCTGATACTCGAAAATGTATCTGAGCGTGCCCTGCGAGATTTCGCACTGGTACGGAGTGTACGCTGTAAGGAACTCCGAACGGGAAGTGAGATAAGGAATGACGGACGGTGTGTAGTGGTCGTACGCTCCTGCACCCACGAACACCTTCAACTTTGGGTTCTTGGAGACGAGGGTCTCGAAGAAATCGCGGACCTGCTGCTCTGACATTGCATCAGGCAGGTCCAGTTCTTCACGGTGCAGATACTCCTCAGGGACGTCGCAGTAGAGGTCGTCCATGGAAGATACGCCGATGCGCTCGAGCATCTTGGCGACATCCTCACCGGTATGTGGAAAATATGGGAATCCGGCCATTATTCAGCGACGAATTTTGCGTATGCCTCGGCATCCATGAGCTGCTCGAGCTCTGCAGGGTCTGACATCTGCACCTTGATGATCCAGTTGTCGTAAGGGGCCTCGTTGAGAAGCTCAGGGGCATCTTCAAGTCCGCTGTTCTTCTCGATGACCTCTCCTGATACAGGAGCATAGAGGTCGCTGGAAGCCTTCACGCTCTCAAGAGCGCCGAACTCCTCACCTTTCTCGACGCTGTCGAGGTCAGGGAGATCGACATATGTGATGTCTCCCATCTCGGCCTGCGCGAAGTCAGAGATGCCTACAAAAGCCACCTGGCCATCAACTTTAACCCACTCGTGTGATTCGCTGTAAAGCAAACCTTCTTTTACTGTACTCATATCGTTCTGTATTATTTTTTGTAATTAGTTGCGTAGAATCTTTTCTTGACCACCTTGCCAGGGAACACCCTTGTGCGGATACGGATCCAGAGAGGGGTCTCGAGTGCGGAATATGCTGTCTGTACGAGAGCGAAGCAGATACTCTTGTCCAAAGAGATGGAGTGATATCCGGTGGTTACAACACCCACCTGGGTGCCATCCTCGAGCTCGACCGGATAACCGGCCCTAGGGATTGCCCTGTCGGCGATCTCGATGCCGACGAGTTTCTTGACGGTACCTCCGGCCTTCTGGGCAGCAAGCGCCTCCTTGCCGATGAATTCCTCCTTGTCGAGTTTGCAGAACATCCCGAGACCGGCCTCGACCGGTGAGATCTCCGCGCTCAGTTCATCCCCGTAGAGCGGAAGGCCCGCCTCGAAACGGAGGGTGTCACGGCAGCCGAGTCCGCACGGAGTGATGCCGGCCGCGATGAGCTTGTTCCAGATTTCCTGTGTACCGGCGATGTCCGTATAGACCTCGAAACCATCTTCGCCGGTATAGCCGGTGCGGCTGACGATCATCCTGGCGCCGTTCCATACGCTGTCGTAGTACTGATAGAAGCCCAGGTCGGCCGCTTTCGCTTCACCGAGAAGTTCGACGAGCACTTTCTCCGCCTGAGGACCCTGGACAGCCACCTGGCCCCATGCATCCGACTGGTTGTCGATCTTGACATCGAAACCGGCCGCGTTGTCCAACATCCACTGGTAATCCTTGGCGATGTTGGATGCATTGACAACGAGCAGGAAGGTGCCCGGGACGTACTCGCGATAGACGAGGAGGTCGTCGACGACTCCACCGTCAGGATAGCACATCATTCCGTATAGGATCTTGCCTGCTTCGAAGCCGCGGATCTCGTTGGTGAAGATATGGTTGACGAATCTTTCTGCATCAGGACCGCTGACGAAGACCTCACCCATGTGGGAGACGTCGAACATGCCGACATCCTTGCGCACGGCGTTATGTTCGTTGACGATACCGGAATATTGGATAGGCATGATGAAGCCGGCGAAAGGGCTCATCTTGGCGCCCAGGGCGACGTGACTGTCGTACAGACAGGTCTTGAGCAAGTTTTCTTCCATAATTGAATTCAAAAGCTGTTATCTATTTTGTAAAGATATGAATAATTCCTGGAGTTTCACATTAGTCCGGCAGTTCAATATGAACTCGTTTTCAACACCGCCCTTGGAGGCCGGAATCTCGCCGCAGACGTCTATCCCGAGGATTCTCCTGGACTCGTCTGTCCGGCGGATGAAAGAGGACAGTTCCTCGAGCGTCAAGTCGCCCTGATCCCAGTTTGTCCTGGCGTCTTCCTCCCGGAGCACGTCCTTGTCGATGGAGAGATACACAGGAATGTCCGGGTCGGCCGGCATACGGAAATCGGCCGCATGGTGCACCCAGATGACTTCCCGCAGGAAGCCGTTGGACTTCTTCGCCTCGGCCACCCAGCTTCCGCAGCTCAGTATGTCACCGCCGAATGCGCATGACTGGTCGTCGCTGTGGTTGTCGAACAGCATCAGGCAGAACGGCCTGTCGATCTTTTCGAGCCAGAAGAGGCTCGCATAGTGGTAGTCTCCTCCGTCGATCCAGTGCACTCCGGAATATGGGTATGGTGCGATTGCAGCGCGGATCCGGTCGGCGGCCGACGGATCACAATAGCAGTCCGTACCTTCGACCGTCTTGAGGTCGAGACAGCGGGCGCCATCCGGGCGGAAGCCCTCGTCCGCATATACTCCGGAAAAATCCAGAACGACTGTTCCAAGCGGTTCAGACATATGGTTCATTTATCATTTCGAGCCTAAATTTAGCTATTTTATCGCATTGGAAAGGCATTTTTCAAAAAAAAGAGATATCTTTGTGTAATTTAGAATGACTTAATCCAAGCGTATAGAAGCGTATGATAGAAGAGGAGACCTATCCACTTGATCCGGAGAAAATCTATTTTTCGATGGACCAGCTGACGTTGGAGACTGAAGATGGCCCGAAGACCATGAAAATGGGAGCCTGGCTGAATTTCGACCCGGTGAAGATCCACAAGATGATCATCAAGGAGAAAACACTGCAGGTCGACCAGATGGAAGTCCTCAACCCGTTGGTAAGCAAGTTGAGAAGAGCTGACCCTGAATATTACAAAAGATTCATGGGGCTCCAGCTGGTCATCGACTACCCTGGATACAGCACGGGGATCAAGGCAAGGATTCCTTTCGAAAACGACCCTGTAGGATTCTACAGATGGTGGCGCAAATGCAAGCACGAGGACAAGGTCCATCTCTCCCTGGGCAACCAGATCATACTTTTCCAGAAAGTCTCGATGATGGAGCCTAAGGTGATGCTGAAAAAGGATCTGGACATCATCAAGAAATAATAACGCTGAAACTATGGATATCAAGAAAATTCTCTGGGGCACCTCCCCTTGCGGAAAAGAAATCTACAAATACACGCTCACAAACAAGTCGGGGGCATATGTGGAACTGGCATCCGTCGGTGCTGCCATCGTAGGCCTGTATGTGCCTGACAAGGACGGCAAGCTCTGCAACGTCGTGCTCAACTACCCGGAAGCAGCGTCATATTTCGGAGACGGTCCTTGCGCCGGCAAGTGCCCGGGACGTTTCGCCAACCGAATCGCCCGAGGCCGGTTCACCCTTGACGGCAAGGAGTACACTCTTCCTATCAACAATGCGGAGAACCATCTCCACGGCGGTCCGGATGGATTCCAGAACAAGGTATGGGAGTCCAGGGTCATCGACGATGCAGTGGAGTTCATGTACTATTCCGAGGACGGAGAGGCCGGATATCCGGGCAATCTCAAGGTCGTTGCGCATTATGAGTGGAGCGACGAGAACGAGCTAAGGCTCAGTTTCACCGCGGAATGCGACGCTCCTACCGTCCTCAACCTGACGAACCATGTCTATTTCAACCTCGACGGCAAGGGATCGGTTCTCGGCCACTATCTGAAGCTCAACGCTTCCGAGTACCTGCCGACTTTCCCTGACCTTATCCCGGTCGGAGGAAGCGAGCCGGTCGAGGGTACTCCTATGGATTTCACCGTTGCCAAGAAACTCGGCGCGGACATCAATGCGGATTTCCCTGCTCTCAAATACGGCAAGGGTTATGACAACTGCTATGTGATCGACGGAGCGGTCGAGGGGCAGCTCGAGACTGCGGCAGAGCTGTATTCCACGGAGAGCGGAAGGCATCTGACCGTAGTAACGACCCAGCCGGGCGTCCAGATCTACACCGGCAACTGGCTCGAGGGTTGTCCTGCAGGACCGGACGGCCGCGAGTATCACGACTACGATGCAGTTGCGATCGAGTGCCAGCACTACCCTGACACACCTAACCATGAGGACTACCCTAGCGCAGAGCTCAGGCCGGGTGAGACATACGAGCAGTCCATTATCTGGGCTTTTTCCATCGACAAGTGATAAACTTCTGAGATATGACCAAGAGACTTTACAGATCCAAGCAGGAGAAGATGATCGCCGGCGTATGCGGCGGCATGGCCGAATATTTCGACGTCGACCCGACAATCGTCAGACTATTGTGGGTGGCCCTTACATTCGTTGCAGGAAGCGGCTTGTTCTGCTATCTGATTGCGATGATCGTAATCCCTTATCCTAAAGAGATTTAATATTCGACAGCATATTTTTTCGTCTTTTTATGGCGGAAAAGTTTGCAGTTTAAGATTAAATGCTTACCTTTGCAATCCCGAAACAACGGTGCTGTAGCTCAGGTGGTAGAGCAATGGACTGAAAATCCATGTGTCGCCGGTTCAACTCCTGCCAGCACCACTGATGACCGACTCGAAAGAGCCGGTCATTTTCGTTATAAGCGACAAAAAGGCCGACTCAGAAGAGCCGGCCTGATTCGTTATCTAATAGTTGTCGGTCACTCGTCACAAGCGGAGGCGCAGGTTGTGGAGCATGCAGTCCTGATGTACCGATGCCGGCTCGAACGCCTTGAGTGTAAGCTTATGGAGTTTACCGGCAGATGGACCGGCAGGGATGGTCAGTTCGTACATCGGATCCTGGCAAGGCACAAGGCAAACGTGGATCTTCTTGGCAGATCT
>JAZQNI010000005.1:0-15124 GCA_045627265.1 Candidatus Cryptobacteroides sp. | reverse complement strand
TTCCTCACCAAGGACAAGAAGAGCAAGGGATTCTTCATCATGGCCGAAGGCGGCAAGATCGACGGCAGCTGCCACGGAAATGACGCAGCCACAACAATCCAGGAAATCATCGACTTCGACGAGGCCATCCAGGTCGCATACGACTTCTATCTCAAGCACCCGAAGGAGACTTCCATCATCGTCACTGCCGACCACGAGACCGGCGGTCTCGTACTCGCTCCGAAGAGCCACCATCACCTCAAATACCTTGCATACCAGAAGATTTCCGAGGGAAGGATCACAGGCAAGCTCGTGGATGCCATGAAGGAAAAGGGCAAGACACCTATGACATGGGAAGAGATCAAGGATTTCTTCTCCGAGAATCTCGGCCTCTGGAGCAGAGTGAAGGTCTCTCCTGATGACGAGTTGAAGCTGTTCAGCATCTATACCAGCACCATCGCCAAGACCAAGACTGGAGACGTCAGCGACGAATACGGCTACAACCACGACGCAAGCATCGTTTCAGCTGCGATCGACCTGCTCGACAAGAGCGCTGGAGTCAGCTTCTCGACTGGAGGACACAGCGCGGGATACACACCGGTATACGCAGTCGGCGTGGGCCAGGAGAAATTCCTTGAGAAGACCGACAACGCAAAGATCGGTCAGAAGATCATCGAGATCATCAACAAGGCAAAATAGCAAGAGACGGATGCCGGGCCTGTCAACGGCAGGTCCCGTATCCAGAGAATATATCGTCCGTCGGACCGAACTGCTCGATGTAGTCAGCGTTCAGCCAAGTGGCGAAACAAGTGATATCCGCAGCCCCGAGGCTGCGGTATTTCTTTATGTCGCGGCCGCAGACAACAGGATCGAACGACATCTGCACGAGGCTGTCGCGCTTCCAGTTCGAGAACATGGATTCATCGAGCCAGTATTCCAGGACATGCTGGGAATAAGACGGGAAAGCAAGAAGATCGGCCGACAGTGCAGCTTCTGTCTCCTCAGGGAGAGGCAGCGAATAGTCTCTCAATATCGGGGCGAATTCCAGGAAGATTCCTTCTGCGGCCCTGACCTTCACCGGAGCCTCCATGGTCTGATGATATGCAAGATGGGCCAGAGTGGCTTCCGGGTCGTACTCACGCAGCATCTTCAGAAGCTTGTTCTCGTAGATCAGCGCCTGCTCGGAAGGTGTGAACTCACGGCAATGCTCGCAGTGGCAGAATTTGCCCTGCTTGTCGTCGGTCCAGATGAAATATCGATGGGTTGTCGGCTTCATCCAGCCAAGCAGGGCCTCCACCTGCGGGCGCATGCTCTCCACCGCCTCATCAGAGGTGAAGCACATGTTGTATGGACGGCACCGCAGGCCGTCTTCGTCCTCTCTGAAATACTCCGGATGCGTGTCGAACAACTCTCTCGGGAGCATGTTCTGAAGCGCATGCAGCTCGTATTCCACATCGACTTCCATCTTCGAGCACAGCTTCAGGAAGTCCTGTCCAAGATCGCTCTTGATGAAGGATTCGAGGGAATCCAGAGGATCGTTCACGGTGGCGGCATGAATGCCTATCAGATTGATTCCGCTGAGGCGGATACGCTTTTCCCATTCTTCCAGGCCGACGGAGCTGATATCGCCCGGGTACACCACGACTCCAAGTCTTTCCTCTTTTGGTGTCATCCTGCACCTGCACAGGACGTCCGGCTTGTGGAAGTCTGCTGAGACATCATCCGTAGGGACCAGCGAATACCAGTTCACACTATCTTTCCGGGTGAAATCGGCCCTGAAAACACCGAAGCTGAACCCTTCCTCGAGATCCAGGCCAAGCGACTCGAGTTCAGAGACATCGATGCTGCCGCCAACCCTGTAGCCCCATGGCGTAAGCATCGTGGACACTTCCAGGGTCTCATAGTTCCAGCTGAAATCGAAGTCGCGTACCAGTTTCGCATGGTAGTCCATCACATGGCCGAGAGGATCGATCTCGGCGCAGTAGTACCCTTCGGACATGTCATCGGCGGAGCTGAAGAAGAACTCCACCCTGTCTTCCGGATCCACGTCCCTCTCCCCCGTGAAGGGCTCGGTCAGGGTCAAGGTCGTATCTGAAACCTCGTAACTGAAAAAGAACTTCTCCCCTGCCCGGTGGCAGCAGAATCTGGTGTCGTCCTGGAGTCCGTCCCAAGGTGCCTGCAGCATGTGTGACTCGAATCCCTGGCCGATATCCATGATGGTCCCGCCGGTACGGTCAGCGCACGAAACGGCAATCAGGACAGAGGCGGCAGATAGCGCAAAAAAAGTAATCTTCTTCATCGTCAATGCATTTTCTTGATTCCCAAATTTAGCAATATTTGTTAAATTCGCATTCAAAAGAATAGTCATGGGCATCACGGCAACAGGTCTGGTCGTTTTATTCGCATTCCTGGCAACATTCATACAGAGAGTCACAGGTTTTGGATTCGGAATCGTGTTCATGAGCGTGGCTCCTTTCTTCATGCCCAGCTATGGAGAAGCGACCGCGCTGTCCGGGATGCTTGCCCTGGTCTGCGCCATAGGAGCCGGGATCCAGCTTTTCAAGTCCGTAAACTGGAAGAAGCTTGCTGGCATCATGCTGACCTTCCTGATTGTATCTTTCTTCGCAGTGGAGCTGGTCGCTGGGATGGACAGCAGGCATCTGAAACACATACTCGGAGGCATCCTGATCATCGTGTCCGCATATTTCTTCCTTTTCAACGGCAAGATCAAGATGAAGCCGACCCTGCCGGTGCAGATAAGCATGGGAACGATCTCCGGCATGATGGGCGGTCTCTTCGGCATGCAGGGTCCTCCGGCAGTGATCTATTTCATCTCCTGCACAGACAAGAAAGAAGAATATATGGCACTTACACAATGGTATTTCATCATAGGCAACATCGCGATGACCTGCTACAGGGCAGGAAACGGGTTCCTGACCCCGGCAGTGGGAAAAGCCTGGCTGACCGGAGTGGCCGCGGTGCTGCTCGGCCTGTACCTGGGAGGCAAAGTCTATGACAAGCTGAACATCAAGACCGTACGCAAGTTCGTATATATCTTCATCTGCATAGCAGGAATAGTGGCGCTGTCTTCCTGCAACCGCCCGGAGCCGCATGAAAGCAGCCTGGCCGAAGGATTCGCCCAACCGGCGAAAGAGTATTATCCGAGGGTCTGGTGGCACTGGATGAACGGCAACGTGACCAAGGAAGGCATACGCAAGGACCTCGAATGGATGGACCGCGCCGGAATCGCCGGCTTCCAGCAGTTCAACTGCCAGCTCATGCCGACCGACGTAATCGTCGACAAGCGCCTGCCGCTGTTTTCGGAAGAATGGAAGGATGCATTCAGATATGCTCTGGAGCTGGCCGACTCCCTCGGGATGGAGGTCGGACTGGCGGCTTCTCCTGGATGGAGCATCACCGGAGGTCCGTGGGTGAAGCCGGAAGATTCGCAGAAGAAGCTCTGCTGGCGGACGATGGAGGTGCATGGAGGCGGCTTGGTGGAGACCGGTCTGCCTGAGCCGTACGAATTCAGCGGGCCGCTCCAGGATACGCCGCAATTCCCGGATGACATTTACAAGTACAGGTTCTACGAGGACATAGCGGTGCTGGCCATCCGCAAGGAAGCGGTCGAGGCTGCGGACACCGTGGCGGATTGGAAGAAGAAGAGCGGCTTCGAGCCGGACTTCAGGGTGAGGACCAGGGATGGATTGTCCGCGGCGGCGAAAGGAATCCCGCGCGAAGACATAATCGACATCAGCGCCAGCTGCAAGGACGGCCGGATACGCTGGAATGCGCCGGACGGTGACTGGCTGGTCTACAGGTTCGGATACAACCTGCTGGGCAGGATGAACGGTCCTGTGGAAAAGGCCGGAAAGGGGCTGGAGGCGGACAAGCTCAGCCGCGAGGCCATGTCGCTCTACTACAGGACCTACCTGGACCTGATGTCAGAAGCGAGCGGAGGCAGGCTCGGGTCGGTGGTGAAATACCTCACGATAGACAGCTATGAGGCCGGCAAGGGCACCTGGACCCCTCTGATGCCTCAGGAATTCAAGCATCGCAGGGGTTACAGCGTGACCCCGTGGCTTCCGGCGCTGACCGGACTCGTCATCGATGACGGAGAGAGCACGGACGAATTCCTGATGGACTGGAAAGCGACTCTCGGGGAGCTTCTCACTGAAAACCATTACGACCTTGCGGCCGACATACTTGAAGAATACGGCATGGGATTCTATGCCGAGAGCCACGAGAGCGGGACGGCATTCATCGGTGACGGCATGATGCCGAAAAGACGCGCCAGCGTGCCTATGGGCGCGATCTGGGTGAACTTCGGCAACGGCGTGTATGCCGACAACCTTCCGGCAAGGGCCGACATCAAGGAGTCCTCATCCGTCGCACATATATACGGGCAGAACATCTGCGCGGCCGAATCGTTCTCAGTCAACAGCCGGCCGACGGTCGAAGGGCATTTCCCGGCATACCAATGCTGCCCGGCGAACCTCAAGAGGCTGGCCGACGCCGCGCTATCGTCCGGTCTGAACAGATTCGTGATGCATTGCTCGCCTCACCAGCCGCTCGACGAGAAGTTCCCGGGGCTCGGACTGGGCTCGTTCGGCAACTGGTTCAACAGGCACGACACCTGGGCCGAGGAAGCTAGGCCATGGCACGACTATCTGGCCAGGAACTGCTACATGCTGCAGCAGGGGCGTTTCTGCGCAGACATCGCGCTCCTCTATCCGGAGGACGACAACGCCACGGGCATCTACCGCAGGAAGCCGGTCGAACTGCCGTACGGCTATGATTTCGACCTGGTCAATTCCGACATAGTGCAGAACATGACAGGCATCGACGGCAAGGAATTGGTCACGAAGAGCGGCATGAGATACAAGGTGCTGCTCGTAGACCCGGAGGTGAAGTACTACTCGGTGCCGCTGCTCAGGAAGCTGGCACGGCTGGCGAAGGCCGGCGTAGTCATCAGCGCCTCCAGACCGGAAGCCAAGGCGCGGCTGAGCGATTCCGCCAAGGAATACGGACGTCTCGTCAGATCGATCTGGGATTCCGGCAGGAAGAACGTGATCGACGGTTGGCGGCCGGAAGAAGCTCTGGCCATGGCAGGTGCGAGACCGCAGCTGTCGGCCGAAGGTGCCGTAAACATACGCTTCGTGCACAGGCGCACGGACGACGCTGAGATATTCTTCCTTGCCAATGTCTCCCCTGACCAGGTCGATCCGCAGTGGTATTCATTCGATGTCGCAGGACTGAAGCCGAGGCTTTGGAATGCGGAAGACGGCTCCGTCAGCGACGTGCTGTACCGCAATGCGGACGACCGCACGGAAGTCAGGCTTTCATTCCACGCAGATGATGCATGCTTCATCGTATTCCAGGGCGCGGACGACGGATGCACTGTCCAGGAGCAGGCGGAAACGGAGCCACGCACCGGGAATATGCCGCTCGAGCAATGGGCGATCTCTTTCCAGCAAGGCAGGGGCGCACCGGCCGACACTATCCGGGGCGGGCTGTCCGACTGGGCGGAGAGCGGGATCGAAGGAATAAGGCATTTCTCCGGCACGGCCGAATATGTCACGACAGTCGAGCCGGGCGGCGCTTTCCGAAAAGCGACACTCCAACTAGGCGAGGTGCAGGTCATGGCCCACGTGTTCATCGACGGAGAGGACCTCGGCCTGCTCTGGCACAAGCCATACGAGATGGACATCACTGAGCATCTGGAGGCGGGTCGCAGCAGCGAGCTGAAGCTGAGGGTGACAAATCTATGGCCGAACAGGATGATCGGAGATGCCGCCAAGCCGAAAGAGGAGCGCATAACCTACACTCCATGGCAGTTTTACCAGAAGGATTCCACCCTGCTGCCATCAGGTCTCATCGGTCCGGCGTCGATCGAATTCCTGGTTGTTGATTGATTGTTGACAACTGCTTGGGAAAGCCGGAATTAGATTATGCAATTATGCCTAAATTGCGTACCCAGAAAGTCTAATTCTAACTTTATGGAATACACAAAAAATCCTCAAGCAATTTATGATGCCAGAACCCTCGGCAAGCCAAGGATGCTTCTCCTGGGATTCCAGCACATGTTCGCGATGTTCGGGGCAACCGTCCTCGTTCCGGCGCTCACCGGTCTTTCAATCAGCGCAACCCTCCTTTTCGCAGGACTCGGTACGCTGATTTTCCATTTGCTGACCAAGCTCAAGGTTCCTGCATTCCTCGGCTCTTCATTCGCATTCATCGGCGGATATGCCGCCGTCGTGTCGATGGGAGCAGCACAGGGGCTCAACCAGGCTGCATCGCTGCCATACGCGTGCATCGGCGTGTTCTTCGCCGGCCTGATGTACTTCGTGCTTGCAGCATTGATCAAGATCTTCGGTGTCAAGAAGGTGATGTCCTACTTCCCTCCTGTGGTCACAGGTCCGATCATCATCGCCATCGGACTGACGCTCTCCGGATCAGCGATCAACAATTGCACCTCCAACTGGCTCATCGCGCTCCTCGCGGTCGCAATCATCGTAGTCTGCAACATCTGGGGCAAGAAAATGATACGCATCATCCCTGTGCTCCTCGGCGTTGTTGGTTCATATATCGTCGCAGCCTGCTTCGGTCTGGTCGACTTCAGCAATGTCAAGGAAGCCGCATGGATAGGAGTTCCTTTCAAGATGCAGGACACGGCATTCTCTGTGTTCAGCAATCCAAACTGGGGTCTGGTGATTACAGCCATAATCACCATCCTGCCTATCTCCCTCGCGACCATGGTGGAGCATATCGGTGACATGTGCGCCATATCTTCGACAACGGGCATCAACTACCTCGAGGATCCGGGTCTGCACCGCACACTCATGGGCGACGGTCTCGCAACCGCCCTCGCATCCATGTTCGGTGCTCCGGCCAACACCACCTACGGCGAAAACACCGGCGTGCTGAACATCACCAAGGTGTTCGACCCGCGTGTGATCCGCATCGCGGCCGTCCTGGCAATCTTCTTCTCCTTCTGCCCTAAGTTCGCGGCTGTGGTCGCAGCCATGCCGGCAGCAACCATCGGCGGCGTGAGCCTCGTGCTCTACGGTATGATTTCAGCAGTCGGTGTGCGCAACCTCGTGGAGAACAAAGTCGACCTGACCGTCTCACGCAACCTCATCATCGCGGCCCTCATCCTCGTGCTCGCAATCGGCATCAACTATGGTCCTGGAAGCATCGCTTTCCATATCGGAGAAGTCAACATCGCCCTCTCAGGACTGGCTGTAGCAGCTCTCGTGGGCATCATTCTGAACGCGCTGCTCCCGGGCAAGGACTACGAATTCGGCAAGAGCAGACGTGGAGACATCTCTGTCAACCTCGGCGGTTCCACCAGGAATCCGAACTGGAGAGAGGAACATCCTGACGAAGCAAAACTCTAACCTGCAAACATAAATACATTTTTTCAGCCCGCAAGATTCTCACGTTTCTTGCGGGTTTTGTATAGCTGCCAGGTATTGAATATGTTGTGCCACAAGCTGTAGAATCCGCCGACGACCGACACGATCGGGTCTAGGAAAGTATAACCGAGCCATATCCCGAACACGGTGTTCTTCTGGCCCAGAGCCTGGCCGGCGGTGATGCGCTGGCCGTATGGAGCACCGATTCTCTTTCCGGCCCAGAACTGGAAGATGCAGCTGACGAGCGAAGCGACGGCAATGTCGAAAAGCAGCCGCACGCTCTGCTCATTCTGAACTATGGCCCTTGTGCTCATCAGGATGGCCAGGGTGAGCGAAAGCGCCCAGATATAGAAAGACCAATGCGAGTACTTTACCAGGAAGTCCTGGACTTTGGGGAACATGTACCTGATTATCCAGGCAGCGAGACAAGGCATGATCAGCAGAGGGAACACCTTGGCCATTATCCTGGCGAACGCTGTAAAGAAGGTCATTCCTTCGACAGGATGTATCAGAGGTACGAACAGCGGCACAAGTATGGCCACAAGAAGGTTGATGAGGATGGTGTAGGTCACGACACCGGCCATGTCTCCGCCGAGCTTACCTGTGACGACCGCACAGGCGGTCGCGGTAGGACAAATAAGGCAGAGCATCAAGGCCTCAAGTCCTATCCGGTGCCCTATTCCGGGACACAATACCAGAAGCATGGCGATAGCGATGAAGAGCCCGCCCTGTACTAGAAGCAGCCAGGCCTGCCAACGATGCGGTTTGAGCTGGTGCGGCTCGATCTTGCTGAACGTCAGGAACAACATCGAGAAGAGCAGCAAAGGTTGCAGATGGGTTGCGATTCCCTCAAGCACAGGGCCGGCCGTATGCAGGGCCGGGATGTTGTGATATATCAGGTACAACGATGCTCCCGCGGCCATTGCAATGACCAGCATCCAGTCCTTTATGAATTTCTTGAATGTATACTTGTATTGAGCCATATCTCGTGAAATGGCTGCAAAAATACAAAAATCCGATGTAAATCAGATAACCGTAGCCGCTCAGGAAAGAGTATTGTCGAAAGTGAAGGCATCCCAAGGCATGTGTGCGTCCTTGCCGTTGTCGAGGACATCGGCGACATGCTTGAGCATCGGGAACAGGCTCATGTCCGCCTTGCCGAGCTCTGCTTTGCGACAGATCGCCTTATATACACGGCGGCTGACGACGAGAGACTCGAGCGTCACTCCTGAAAGGATGTCCATGGCCTCCTTGTATGTCTTGCCTTCTCCGAGAAGGATGCCGATCTTGCGGGTACGGCCTCCGTAGACAGTCACATAAAGGTCGCCGATGCCCATGTTCTCGCAATCACGGCTCGCATGCTGCATTTCCAGAAGAAGGCGCATCTCCTTGACGGCCTGATAGAAAGCTCCAGCCTGCGAGTTGTAGTGAAGGCCGGCATCCGTTCCAAGGTCCCTGTTGACAAGCCCGATGGTCATCGCGACGGCGAGAGCATATCCGTTCTTGAGGGCAACAGCACTTTCAAGGCCTTCGACGTCGTTGGTCGTGCTGACATGATAGTAGCTGGTGTTCATCGCCTCCTTCATCATCTTGACGACAGCGGTCTGAGCGCCGCAAAAAGCGACTTCGGTCTGGTCATGGGCGACGAGCTCGTAGCTGGTGCACGGGCCGCCTATTGCACATATGTCGCGATTGATGCCTCTTCCGGCCAGTTCGCGTTTCCAGTACTCAGGATAGCTGATGAGATCGCCGTTTTCCAGGTCGATCAAGCCCTTGGTGACACTCAGGACAGGCACTGACGGGTCTAGCTCGGAGAGCACGTTGTCCAGGAACCAATCCACGCCGAAACTGCTGACACCGCCGATGACGAAGTCGCATCCGTCAACGGCTTCCTTCCAGTCCTCGAACTGGAAATACTTCACCCCATCCGGAAAAGGTCTGTCAAACTTGGGATGAGTCCCTGTCTTCCGGCAGACTTCGATTATATCCTTGTCCAGAGGTGTGCCGACAAGCCTTACCTCGTTGCCATTCTCGCGTGCAGGGAAAGCAAGTGCGCTTCCCATCATGCCGCTGCCTATGATCGTAATAACCTTTTTCATATTATCCATCTGAATCGGCGTGCAAAATAGAATAATTCCTAAAATAAAGCAAACAAGAAAGGCCGATAAGGAAAAAAACAGTAATTTTGCGTATCAAACATGACAAGATAATGGACAAGATACCCGTATTGCTTCTTACAGGCTATCTGGGAAGCGGAAAGACCACACTGGTCAACAAGATATTGTCAAACAAGAAAGGCATCAGGTTCGCCGTCATAGTGAATGACATCGGCGAGGTCAACATCGACGCAGCCCTGATCGAGAAGGACGGAGTGGTGGGCAAGAAGGATGACAGCCTGGTGGCACTGCAGAACGGATGCATCTGCTGCACCCTCAAGATGGACCTCATAGAGCAGATCAAGGACATCACGTCGATGAAGAAATTCGACTATATCGTAATCGAAGCCAGCGGCATCTGCGAGCCAGAACCTATCGCACGCACGATATGCTCTATCCCGTTCATGGGCCCGGAATATGTCCGGGACGGAATGGTGGCCCTGGACTGCATCGTGACAGTGGTGGACGCTCTCAGGATGAGGGACGAGTTCGGCTGCGCCAAGGACCTGCTGCGCGGCAATCTTGACGAAGATGATATCGAGAACCTAGTGATCCAGCAGATAGAGTTCTGCAACATCATACTCCTCAACAAGGCCTCCGAGGTCTCCCCTTCCGAGCTCGCGAAGGTCAAGGAGATCATCAGGGCTCTCCAGCCGAAGGCGGAAATCATAGAATGCGATTTCGGAGAAGTAGATCTGGACAAGATCCTTGACACCAGGCTGTTCAACTATGACGCCGTGTCCGGCTCGGCAGCATGGGTGAAGGAGGTTGAGAAAGGAGCAGCGGTCGAGCCTGATGACGATGACGATGACGACGATGATGACGACGACGACGATCACGACGGACACGGACACCATCATCACGAGCATGAGGACGGGCACGGACATCATCACGAACATCACCATCACCACCACCATGACGATGACGAAGGCGAGGCTGAGGAATACGGCATAGGAACATATGTCTATTTCAACCGCAAGCCGTTCGACATCAACAAGTTCGATCATTTCGTGGCCAGACGTTGGCCTGCGGGCATCATCCGTGCCAAGGGAATCTGCTATTTCGAGCACGAACCGGATCTCTGCTACCTTTTCGAGCAGGCCGGAATGCAGTTCGGAATGAAGAACATCGGCCAGTGGTACGCGACCATGCCGGAAGACGAGCTCATGCAGACGCTGCGCGAGGACACGTCACTCCAGCGCGACTGGGATCCGGAGTACGGTGACAGGATGCAGAAGCTCGTGTTCATCGGCCAGCATCTGGACAAGCGTGCCATCAAGGAAGCACTTGATTTCTGTATAGCTTGATATGCCGAAGAAAGACAACATACGGCAGATGTTCGACAACATCTCCAACGACTACGACGGATTCAACCACACGATGTCGCTGAACTTCGACAAGCTCTGGCGCCGCCGTGCATTGAAGGAGATCATCATTTCTGGCAAGGAGCTGCAGGTACTCGACCTCGCCTGCGGTACTGGTGATTTCTCGATCGCCATCGCGGAAGCGCTCAAGGACGGCGGCCATGTCACGGGTGTCGACCTTTCGGAGGGAATGCTGGCCGTGATGCGCAGGAAAGTGGAGGCAGCAGGGCTCCAGGACATCATAAGTACGGAAAAAGGTGAAGGAGAGTGTCTCAGATTCCCGGACGGCAGCTTCGATGTCGTCACGATCGCATTCGGTATCAGGAACTTCGAGGACAGGATCCAGGGACTCGAAGAAGCCTTGCGCGTGCTCAAACCGGGCGGCAAGCTGGTCATTCTCGAGCTTTCCGTCCCTTCCGCGCCAGTCATCCGCGGACTATACAAGTTCTATTTCAGCAAGGTTGCCCCGGTAATCGGGAAGATGATATCAGGAGACTCATCGGCATTCGTTTATCTGCCGGCGTCAGTCATCGCCTTCCCGCAGAAGAAGGAATGGATGGAGACCATGCGCGGATGCGGATTCGAGGAGGTCAGCCACAAGGCGTTCACGTTCGGCGTATGCCGGATGTACTGCGGACGCAAGCTATCTTAGCAGGAACATCACGTAACCGAGTCCGGCCAGCAAAGAGAATGCGAAGCTGGACATCACCAGGAGCGGAAGCATCGGATCCAGGCTCCTGCCGTTGCGTTTCCAGACACCGACCAGATGCAGCACGAAAAGCGGCAGTGTCGCTACGAAGAGGTAATGCCAAGGGTCGTACATGCGCAGCTGGCAATATGCAAGCATGCAGAGCCAGCCGAGCGTGATGAGGACGGTCTGATAGATCTTCGCACGCCTTTCGCCCAGCCGTATGGCTACGGTCTTCCTGGTGGCGGCATCTGTCTTCATGGCACGTATCTTGTTGACATTCAGCACTCCAATGCTGAAGAAGCCGATAGCAGAAGCAGGCAGCAGTAGCGCTATGGTCGGGATCTCGTGAGCGCAGAGGAAATAGCCGCCGAGGACGGTGGCAAGCCCGAAGAAAAGGAATACGTACACATCGCCGAGGCCTCTCGCACCGTATGGATTGCGGCCGAGTGTGTAATGCATCGCGGCCCATATCGCCGCCGCACCGAGCAGCAGGAACATTATTGCGTGGAGCGAGAGCAGGGTGCCGAACGAGGACCAGATCATCAGTGCGCCGAAGATCGCGCTGCATACGGCCGCGCCGGCGATGAGTTTCTTCATGTCGCTGATGCTGAGTCCGCCGGACTGGATGGAATAGACCATTCCCTGACGGTCATCAGTGTCGGTGCCGCTAAGGGTATCGCCGAGTTCGTTCGACAGATTGGAAAGGATCTGGAGCGCAATTGTGGTCAGTACGAGGAAGATGACCACTTTGGCATCGACACGGTAGTCGGCGCATGCAAGCAGAACGCCGAGCATGATGCCGGCGATGGAGAGAGGAAGCGTGCGCAAGCGCATCGAACGTATGCAGTACTTGAGTTTCATTGTTTTTCAGCGGCAGTTTCTGAAAGGTAGTCGATGATCACACGGGCGCCGGGTTGCAGGGCCTTCAAGATAGCCACCATGTCGGGCTCAGCGACCGCCACGCAACCTCCCGTATAGGGTTTGGCTCCTGTACAATGGAAGAAGATTGCAGAGCCAAGACCGAGTGTGCAGGACTTGTTGTAATCAAGGAAGAGACCGTAGTTGTACTCCGGCGAATAGTCGATGAGATGCTCGCCTTCGATGCAATGATGGCCGGTCTCAGAGGCATCGATGATGCGGTTGTAGAATTCGGGATCGCCGCAGCACCAGGTATCCTCGTCGACATCCAGATATGGCAGGATGGTGCCCGGATTGCCTTTGATGCCGAATGCGGTTATGATGCCGAAATCTCCGACCGGGGTCTTGCCGTCCCCTTCGCGTGTTTTCCCGAGACCGCACTTCCCTACCAGGCCGCGGCACTGCAGGGTTTCAGTCCAGCCGGCCCCGCGACGGCCGTCATGCTTCTCCAGAAGACGGACAGTGGCATCACTGCCGCCCAGATACTGCACGGCCACGATCTGGCTGACTTCGCTGTCGTCAGCATATTTTCGAGCGGCATCGGAGAGCCATTGGCAGTCATTATACACAATCGGGTTCTGCCCGCAGGACACGAGCAGAACCGATAGTGCAAATATGATGATTCTGGTCAGAACAAGCTAGATGAAAATATACCTCAGCACGAACAACACAGCGAGCACCCACATGGTCGGAGTGATCTGCTTGTACTTGCCGGAAAGTGCGAAAAGCACCACATAAGCGATACATCCGATGAGGATACCGTCGGAAATGCTGTATGCGAGAGGCATGAGGATAAGCGTAAGGAATGCAGGGATGGACTCACGGTAGTTCAACCAGTCGACCTTGACGACAGGCTGCATCATCATCATACCGACGATGACAAGCGATGGTGCTGTCGCTGCTCCAGGGATTGCGAGGAAGACGTTGGAGAACAGAAGTGCGAGTGCGAAGCACATAGCAGTCGTGAATGCGGTGAGACCTGTACGTCCGCCCGCGCCGACACCAGCCGAGCTCTCGACGTATGTGGTGGTGGTGGAAGTACCGAGGCATGCTCCGCATACCGTACCGATGGCGTCAGCCATGAAGACCTTGTCGATGCCGTCAACGTTGCCATTTTCATCCACGAATCCAGCCTTCTGTGACACACCGATGACGGTGCCCATAGTGTCGAACATATCGATGAAAAGGAAAGTGAACACTACGACAACCATATCCCAGCTGGCAATCTGTCCCCATTCGAACTTGACGAAGATAGGGGCGACGCTGTCAGGTGTGGAGACTATGCTGCCGCTGAACTGGGTGATGGCGGCTCCCGTTGCAGGATCCTTGATGAAAAGTCCGATGACCGCAGTGATAAGGATACCGAGGAGGATACCTCCGCGGATATGGAGCATCACAAGGGAGCAGGAGATTACAAGACCGATCACTGCAAGCAGGGCCTTGCCTTCGGTGAGTGTACCGAGGGTCACGAGCGTCGCGTCACTGTTGACGACGATGCCGGCGTTCTGGAGGCCGATGAAGGCGATGAAAAGACCGATACCGGCTCCGATCGCGTTCTTGAGACTCACAGGGATGGAATTGAGTATCCAGGTGCGGACCTTGGTCGCAGAGAGGATGATGAATATGATACCTTCGATGAAAACAGCTGTCAGGGCGAACTGCCAGGTATAACCCATCGTGAGGCATACAGTGTAGACGAAGAAGGCGTTAAGGCCCATGCCTGGTGCCAGACCGAAAGGCTTCTTGGCATAAACCGACATCACGAGGGTGGCGATGATCGCTGCAAGTGCGGTGGCAGTGAACACCGATGCGGTCGGCATCCCAGGAAGGGCGCTGAAGATGGACGGGTTGACGGCGAGGATATACGCCATCGTCAGGAAGGTGGTGATACCCGCTATGATCTCCGTACGGACATTGTGCTTCTCAGGATCGAAGCCGAATGCTTTCTGAAGGAAAGGTGCCATGACCGGTAAAGATTAGAAATTCCACTTGAAACCGAGGCAAGGGTTGCACATGAAGCCCTTGTTGCCTGCGAAGTTGTATGAGAGCTCGACCTCGCCACCGAGATTGAGGTGTTCGCCGAGGGCGTACCAGAGCTGAGGCTCGGTGAGGACAGAGAACTTGGCTGTGCTGAGGTCAGCGAAAACGCTGTTGTTGCCCCAGATATCGAAGAAGCCCTTGAAGCAGAGGTCCTTGATACCGAGGAAGTCGTTGAGTCCCCAAACGCCGGTGAACTTGATTGGAATGTCTGCCTTGCCGACTCCGATGTGGGCGTCATAGAGAAGCTCTGCGGTGAAGGTCTTGCTGAAATCCTTGGAGTGGAAGAAATACTTGGCGCCGATGCCTACGATGCCTGCGCCCCAGGTGCTTCCGTCATACTCGAGCAAGGCGCTGAGGTCCTTGCAGTTGGAATCCTGCCAGAAGTTGATGCCACGTTCGATCTCGAAATATGAGGCGTTGATGGCACTGCCGAGGTCCGGGCGCTGTGCTGACTGGGAGTAGTAGTGGTCGATGAAGAAGAAAGTGTCGCCATACTGGTCGCCCTTGAACATTTCGAAGGTCGTGGTGATGTACTGGCGGTCCTTTCCGAAATCATAG
>JAZQNI010000004.1:0-37139 GCA_045627265.1 Candidatus Cryptobacteroides sp. | reverse complement strand
ACTCTGCAGCCGACCGGGATATCTACCGGCGCCACCATCGAGTCTCGATATTTGTCAATCTGCTTGTCATACCGTGGGCAAATTTAGCAGTTTTTATTTAAAACAAGCAAGCCTCGCGGCAAAAATGCACCATCGATTGTTTTATCGCAAAAAAACAAAAAAAAATTTGCAGTGAATCAAAAAATGCCTATCTTTGCATCCGCGTACAAGGAAAAACGACACGCAAACTACCTGGTGCGGTAGTTCAGCTGGTTAGAATGCCGGCCTGTCACGCCGGAGGTCGAGGGTTCGAGTCCCTTCCGCACCGCAAGAGCTTCAGAGAAATCTGAAGCTCTTTTCGTTTATTCCGGCATCAGCGGGGCCAGGTCTCCGAGGAGAGCTTGATTTCGACAAGCTTGTAAGTGCTGACATCGATGCGGCCCTCGTCATGCGAGGTGTTGCGGGTATTATATGCGACATAGGTCCTGCCATCCTTGTAAAGGATGCCCGGGGCCGTGATAAACCACTTTTCACCTTCTTCAACATGCGCGTTAAGAGGACAGTCGATCTCATGTGAATAAAGGCCGTCCTGCACATATGCAGTGAACCGGCAGGAATCGCCCATGCCTGGAGCATTGTTGAAGAAGGTCGGGAGCATCAGG
This sequence comes from Candidatus Cryptobacteroides sp., assembly GCA_045627265.1. Taxonomy (GTDB): domain Bacteria; phylum Bacteroidota; class Bacteroidia; order Bacteroidales; family UBA932; genus Cryptobacteroides. The sequence goes on along the minus strand of JAZQNI010000004.1, from coordinate 36,498 downwards.
TCGTATCTGTCATCGATTTTCGACGCAGAAGAATTGTAGAGATAGTGTCCGGAGATGAACTGATAGTCATCCAGCCTGTCACCCTCACGGTCGAGGTGGCAGAGCACAATCCTCCTGTCATAATTGCCAGGGCCAAGCTTGACACTCTGGCGGAAATACAGCTTGAAGCCCTCTTCCGTCGGGATGAGGACGCACTGCGAATCATGCATCCTGTCCTCCAGGATGACCTTGCGCCGACCGAAGTCCAGACCGTCCTTCGAGAACCACATGCAGAGCTTGTACCTGTCATCCTCGAAGATGTTACCAACCAGGCGGAACGGATATTCGTCGCCAGGAAGATAGCACACGGACTGTTCTATAATGTTATCCATCAGCTTGTTGTCCGTATTCCCATCCGGGAGCGTGAACTTCCAGTGGACAAGGTCTTCGGAGCAGGCGAAATAAAGGTTGAAATTGAAATCCTTGACCTCGACACCCTCTTCCAAAGCAGCGAAATACATATAGGCCATATCCTCACTGACCTGGACTATGTTGTAATACGCGATCAGCTGCTTGCCGGCATCGGAGTTGTCGAAGAGTGTGACAGGCTCCTCCGGGAACGAAAGGCTGAACAGTTCATCGGCACAGTTCGTTTTCCGCTGATCATTACATGAAACGGACACAAGTGCCAGAAGAAGCACAGGAAGTATAGACTTGACTTTCATCTTCAGATGGTATTAGAATTTTACGATATCGGATATTTTGATGCGCTGAAAGACCAGACAGGCGCCGCTGCCCTCATAGACTATGCCTATCGTATCATTGTCGATGGAAATCATGCAAGAGTAGCCATAGCCCCAGAATTCGTCAAGTTCCAGCCACATCTCCTCCGGCCAGCTCATACCCTCGTCCAGGCTGCACTTGAGAGTGAAATGAACCCGGCTGTCAGGATCAGCCGGATTGTGGAACAACAGCAATTCATGTTCCACGCCCTCCGCATCAGTGTACAGATGCTTCAACAGAGAGCCCTGGCAGGTCGGTTCGGTCAGAACGTGGCCGGAAGTCGGATGCTCCTCCCAGGTCTGGCCAAGATCCTTTGTGACGCACACGAGGCGACCGTTCTCATCGTGATTCTTGCGGTTCTTGTTGGAACGCATGTTAAGCATTATCGACCCGTCGCCGAGCTGGGCCGCCATACATTCATTCGAATGGATCGAATGGTCAGAGATGGCTGGATTGCCTGCGCTCCAGCTGTTGCCGCCGTCACGACTGCAGATGAGGGTCGAGAAATTGGACTCATCCGCACGCTTCCCTTGCGCGGGGAACACCAAGGTGCCATCATCAAGCGTGATTCCTGCGCCAGGAGCATTGATCATCAGACAGAAATCCTCCGGTTTGACCTGGGATGTAAGATTCTGCGGCTCGGACCATGTCAGGCCGTCGTCCGTACTCTTGGCCATAAGCCATTGCGAACTCTGCCTCACATCATATCCAGGATGGGTCGCATTGTGCCTCCACTGATGATTCCAGACCTCCGACTCCTCCGTCAGTCCCTCTACCCACTTTCCTGTTTCAGGATCGTTCACACCGTGCATCCAGCAAGCCGAGACATAGACATCACCGCTGTTGTCATCCACGAGGATACATGGATCGCTCACTCCATTGTACTTCTGCGGAAGTCCGCCCCATTCCCCCATATCCATCACCACGGACATATCCGACCAGCTGCGGCCGCCGTCAGTACTTCTATTGCAACATATGTCTATATCAGCCTGGAGATCGCGCTCCAGAGCGTAGCGCGCGTCATATATTGCAATGATCGTCCCCGCAGGAGTGATCGCAAGTCCGGGAATACGGCTGATGAACACCCCATCCTGACCGCTCTGTCTCAGCGCAACGCCCATGCGGAGCACGGCTGCGCCGGAGATTGACGAGCATATCTTGCCTGAGGATGTCTTCAGCCGGACAGCATCGATTGAAAGTTTGTTGTCCAGATCTACGACATCGGCCGTCTTCAATCCTATGCTGAACGAGAGCTCAGATCCGTCGGAACAAAGTGCGCAAGGGAGGCTGATTTCCGCTTTCCTGCCTTTGAGCCTCAGGTCTTCCGAGGCGATTTCGCGGCCATCGGACATGACACACAGACGCGTCAGCTCCTCAAGCCCATTGTCCGACCCGACGCACACCTCCACCTTGCTGATGCTGAATGCAGAAGAGTCCGCACTTGACACGTGGACATCCGCTATCTCGTTCAACTCCTTCAATGCGAGGACAGGAGTATTGCGGACATAGACTGACGATTCGGGCTTCTCAGCGCATGCGAGAAGTGCAAAGGATAGAAAAACAAGCAGTTTCTTCATCTTTCATTCATTTTCACAAATTTAGAAAAAAACTCCATATCGTTAATACTGGAAAAACTTTTCGACATGCTGATACATACTGAATTATAATCGTTAACTTTGGACATCACCGCAACATGGACATAATTATCATGAAACATTCGAGATCAATTCTGGCGGCGGTCGTTCTGACGGCATGCATTTCACTTCCATCCGTTCCTGCAGCATCAGGAAAAGCTAAGTTGAACAAAGGAGGAAACGGACAAGACAAGGGCTACAGCACTCTCTATGCCGGGCTGCCGGTGCAGATGGCGCAGGTCAGCGCTCCAGTCATCAAGGACTACCGGATCAGCGTGGCGGATTTCGGCGGAACCGGGGACGGCATCTCCCTCAACACAGAAGCTTTCGAGAAAGCTATGACAAGCCTCGCAGAGAAGGGAGGAGGGCATCTGGACGTCCCTGCAGGCATCTGGCTCACGGGGCCGATCAAGTTCAGGAGCGGTATCGACCTGCATCTGGAACTTGGTGCAATAATCCTTCTCACGCCGGACAAATCGGCGTTTACCAACCCGAAATCATCATCCAGGATGCTCAGCGGCATCTCTGCGGAGAAATGCTCGAACATCAGCATAACCGGTGAAGGCATAATCGACGGCAACGGCAAGTACTGGCGCTATGTCAAGAAACAGAAGGTCAGCGACACCGAGTGGAAGCAGTTCAACGACATGGGTGGGATCCAGCATAACGACGGCAGCCAGTGGTTCCCTTTCAATTTGAAGCATTTCGACAACATTACTGATTCCCCGGAAAAGGAAGAGGCACTCAGAGCCCACCTGATCAATATCAACCGATGCTCAAACGTGCTCATCCAGGGCGTCACGGTGCAGAATTCGCCAAGATTCCATATTGTGCCGACGAGATGCAGCAACGTGATTATTGACGGTGTGACGGTAAGATGCCCGTGGAATGCGCAGAACGGCGACGGAATCGATATCGGGAACAGCGAGAGGGTGCTGGTGACCGGCTGCACGGTGGACGTGGGCGACGACGGCATCTGCATGAAGGGTGGAAGCGGCCAGAAAGGGTTGGAATCAGGCCCGTGCAAGGATATCCTCATCTGCGGGAATACCGTATTCCACGCGCATGGCGGCTTCGTGGTCGGCAGCGATGTCTCCGGAGGGATGGACAATATCGTGGTGCGCAACTGTACGTTCAGCGGCACGGACACGGGAATAAGGTTCAAGAGCGCAATCGGCCGCGGAGGCCGGTGCAACAATCTCTTCATCAGCGATATCGTGATGACCGACATCAAGGATGAAGCGGTGGTTTTCAGCTGCACATATGAGGATGTGACCTACAACGCGCCGAAGGGCGTGGAGACAGAGGCTCAGGGCCAGGTGCCATTCGCGCCCGATTTCGCAGGCATACACATCTCAGGCGTGACTTGCCGCGAATGCGGCACGGCAGTGCGTGCGAAAGGTATCGACGGCCTCGGCTGCATTCACGACGTGAGCATCAGCGACTGCATATTCTTCTACACCAAAGCGGGGATCGATATCGACAAAGCCACGGCAGATGTTTCTCTCAACAACGTCAGGCTCGTGACTTTCGACCGGTAGCCGCATCAGCGGGCAGCGTCGGCGACAAGGTCCTCAAGCTCCTTGCGGGATAGTTTGCCGTCCAGGCAGATGAAGGTGCATTCCCCCGGCTCGGCGGCAATCATGACGAAGCTGGTAACCACCTTTTCATCGCCAGACGTGTACATATGCACGACCTCGCCGTCTTCCTTCACTTCCATCAGCATCTCGTATTTGCCGGAGCGCACGAATTTCTCGGCATCCGACTTGATCTTGCCGTTGATGTCGGCGTTCTCGCTGTCAATCAGATACATACCATCCAGGGACTGGATTACTGATGTCAGGTCCACATCCCCACCACCGAGATCCAGATCCGGTATACGTCCGATAAGGCGGAACATCGCCGGAGAGATATACACGGCACTTACACCCTTGGAATCAGAATACTTGTTGTATATGCTTCTTCCATCCTGTGCGAAGGAGGAAACCGCAAGCAGCATGAAGGCTGCAGCCAGAAGAATCTTTTTCATATCATTTACTGTTTATCTTGTTCATTATATCCTCTGTCATGTCGAAAAGAGGTTCGGCGGAAGAAGCGATCTCCACTCCCCGGTCCATCTTGTCTGCGATAAGGGACAATGTCCTTTCCAGCTCAGCGTAAGCCAGATACGGATCATCAAAAGTATCTTCCGGGGCGGCAGGATGCAGCACGAGCGCAACTGCTATACAAGCGGCCGCCGCAACGCCGGCCAGAGACCAAACCAGCCTGGACCTTCCTGCATCATGTCCGGAGGACCCGGCATCCGCCGCGTATGCTGCCGCTTCGCAGACAAGGCCGGTCCTGCAAGGCACTTCAACCGATTCATCATCAGCAATATTCATCAGAGCGTCCAGGCTCAACTTCTCTATATCCTCGATACTTTTCATAATTCTTTTCTGAGTTTGCGGCGCGCCTGGCTCAGCAGAACCCGGAGCGTCAGGTTGTTCATCCCGGTACGTGCCTCGATATCTTCGTAGGAAAGGCCTTCGAGCACCTTGAGTCTCAGCACAGTACGCTGCGACTCAGGAAGCCGTTCAACGGCCGACATCACCTTGTCCAAGGTTTCCTTGCTGATCATGTCCGCCGATATGTCCTCCCTGGCAGGCAGCCATTCCTTCACAGGCTCCATCTTCAAGCCGGAAGACTTGCGTATGCGGTCCAGGCACAGGTTCCGCATCATGGTGACGCACCAGGCCTTCGGATTCGAGACGGCATCCAGCGATTCCCGCATGCTCCACAGCTTGACATACAAGTCCTGCAGCGCATCCTGGGCGTCCTCTTCAGACTCCAGGATATAGTACGCCACCCTGTACAGGGCATCCCTGAGAGGGATGATTGTCGCTATGAAACACCGGTAATCCACAATCGTCAATCTGCAAGTTCTGCCACGAGATCAAGGGAGATGCTGCCGAAAAGGCATATCAGCGCATAATCGGACGGGACTGAGATGACGAAGTCCTTGACAACTGCCTTGTCTCCGTCCACCACTCCATATATCTTCATCAGTTCGGAACCGTCCTTGAGCTCCATCAAGAGATTGTCTCCGGTCAGGATGCGCCCCAGCCTGCCGTTGAACTTGTCACGGACAGACTTTTCACAATCTTCATAATCGATGATGGTGACCTTCTTGATGCCCTGGATCATCTTGACTGCGGCCAAGACATCCTCATCGTTTTCAGCAATGGCGGCCATCTTGGCCAGGGACTTGATCAAAGATGTACCCAGGGAGCCGACAGAGACCATGTCGAATCCTTCATATCCGTTGAAATCGCTGATTGCATCCACAAGCTTGTCCTTCTGGACAGCCTTGCTGCCAGTCGAAGCATTCAGCATCGGCGAGATGAAGAATGCCAGAATCGTAATGATGATTATCTTCTTTGTCATTTTCATACACGGCCCGTTTTTTTGCGGGCCTCGACAATATAGACGCTGGAATTCCGTATTTGTTAAGTACTTCTTTTAAAAAAACTTGGTAATCTTTTTTTCATCATTCCTAACGTCCCTAGGCTGAAATAATCAGAAGAAGATTGAGGCAAGGAAAAAACCGACGGCAGTCGAGACGGACACGCTCACAAGTCCTGGCATCATGAACGAATGGTTGAGCAGGTATTTCCCTATCTTCGTAGTCCCGGAGCGGTCGAAATTCACCGTTGCGATGTCTGACGGATAGGTAGGGATGAAGAAATAACCGTACACACTAGGCAGCACACCTAGAAGCACCGGTCCGGCAATGCCCAGGGAATAGGCCAGAGGCATCATCGCCACAACGACGGCACCCTGGGAATTCAGCAGGATGCTTACTGCAAAGAACACAACGCATATCGCCCACGGATACTGCGAAACCAGGCCGGACAAAGCCTCCTTCATCTGCGGCAGATAGTTGCAGAAATACGTGTCGGCAAGCCATGCTATGCCGTAGATGGCGACCACGGCCACCATGCCGCTCTGCCATACTGACCCGGCAACCGCCTTCTTGGGAGAAGCCTTGCAAAATATGATCATCAAAGCCGCCGCAGCCACCATCACTATCTGGATGACCACGTTCATGCCGATGGGCTTCATCTCCCCGTCCGGCCCCGCAAACTTCGGCCGTATGTCGCATCCAGCGATCTGCATCGCAGAATAGAAGACGATGAGCGCAATGGCGCCAAGGAACACGAAGACAGAGCGCTTCGCTTCCTTGCTCACCTCGACGCCAAGTACGGAAGCATCGCTGCCGTACATGTATCCGCGCATGGCAGGATCGGCCAGCCTGCTCTGGAACGCCGCATCCTTGTCCAGATCCTTGCCCCTCCTCCAGCTGCAGAGCACCGCCGCGAGCAATCCGCACAACGACGCAGGCAGAGTGATTGCCACGACCTGCAAGTTATTGACATCAAAGCCGTTGGCATTTGAAATGATGACGAATGAAGCAACCGCCGCAGCAATCGGAGAACAGGTTATGCCCAACTGGGACGCAATGCTGGCCACGGCGCAAGGCCGCTCCGGCCGGATGCCCTTCTTGAGCGCGATGTCGCTGATTATCGGCATCAAGGTATATACGACATGTCCCGTACCGACGAGCACGGTCAAGAAGAAGGTGCAGAGAGGCGCAAGCAGGGTGATCTGGTCAGGATGCCTCCTGATCAGCTTCTCCGCCAGCTGTATCATCCAGTCCATTCCCCCTGCCGCCTGAAGCATGCCGGCGCAGGTCACCGCCGCTATGATGATGTATATGACATCCGTCGGCGGAGTACCGGGCTTCATCCCCCAGCACAGGACCAGCAGAGCCAGTCCGATGCCTGAGATCGCCCCCAAAGCCAGGCTTCCGTACCTGGACCCGACATACAATGCCCCGAGAACGATGAGGAGCTGGAGTATCATCGTCAACATAGAACCGTCATCTTGAGGCAATCCTGACCCTGGCCTTCGCCCTTATGTCGCTGCTGGACGCCCCCACAAGGAAGCGCACACGGCCAGGCTCGACCACGAAACCGTGCCCGGCCTCATCCCAATATGCGAGGTCCTCCACAGCCACAGGGATCTCCACCGTGACCGTCTGTCCCGCAGGGATGTTCACCCTTCTGAAGCCCCTGAGCTGACGCTCCGGCCTCTGAACCTTCGAATGAGGGTACTGGGCATATACCTGCACGACCTCGTCGCCGTCAAGAGCGCTTTTATTGGTCACATCGACAGTCAGCACGAAACCGTCGTCCACCTTGCGGACCTTGAGCGAAGAATACTTGAAAGTCGAGTATGAAAGGCCGAAACCGAACGGGAAAAGCGGCTCTGACCTGGCGTACATATACGTACGTCCCTTGGTTATATCATAATCATAGATAGGCGGAAGGTCGAGTACCGATTCCGGCCAGGTCTGCGTGAGACGGCCGGCAGGGTTGTATCGGCCGAGCAGCACGTCTGCGGCCGCATTGCCCATCTCCATGCTGCTGTTGGTCATCTGCAGTATCGCGGGGACATTCTCCTTGGACCAGCCGATCGCATACGGGAATGTGGTCGTCAGCAGCATGACGGTGTTCGGATTGGCCTTGAAGACCGATTTGACGATGTCTTCCTGCGCGAGGGTGAGCGACTGGCGGTCGATCTGCTCCATGCCGTCGCTTATCACGTACGACTTGCCCCATCCGAGCTCCGGATTCTTGCGTTCGAAATCCAGGCACGGCGACGGCCTGTTGCCGACCACGACGATGGCGACATCCGCCTCTGCGGCAATCCTCATCGCCGCACCGCCGAAATCCTGTTTCTCGGTCAATATCTCGACATCCGGCCCGAGCGCGGCCTTCAATCCGTCGAGGATCGAGACCTGATAAGGCGTATTGCCGCCGTACCAGTCCTGCATCACGACATCGATGTACGGGCCGATGAGCGCCACTTTCTTGAGCCTGGAAGGATCCAGAGGCAGCAGCCCGTCGTTCTTGAGGAGCACTATCGACTTGTCGGTCGCCTCTCGGCAAAGGGCCGATGCTTCAGGAGTCGTGCAAGGCACAGGAGCCCCGTCGCGGCCGATCGAGGCATATGGATCGTCGCCGCCCAGCAGGCCAAGCTTCTCCATGACATTGAGATTGCGCTGTATCGCCTCGTCGATCTCCGCTTCAGTCACAAGGCCACGCGCAATTGCCTCGCGTATGCAGACCTCGTAATCGTGGTTTTCCGCTTCCAGGAACTGCGTGATGCCGGCCTTGATGCACGCGGCGGCGCCTTCCGCATGGTCGTCGGCATACCAGCCGTACTCATCCCACAGGCGTCTGAGGCTTTCCTCATCCGTGCAGATCGGGCCGTCCATCCCCCACTCGTCGATCGCCATCTCACGTATCGCCGGATGCACCGTCATCGGAATTCCGTTCACCGGATTGTACGATGTCATGAAGCTCTTGCAGTCTGCTTCCTTGACACAGCGCCAGAAAGTGTACGCATAATACTCCCTCATCAGGCGCTCAGAAAAGTCCGAGGAGGTGGTATGCCTGCCGATTTCATAGCTGTTGGCCATGAAATGCTTCATCATAGGTGACGAACGCCAATGGTCCGGGTCCGGGCCATGCGCGCCGCTGATGTAGCCGATGGCCAGTTCGGAGATCAACCACGGGTCTTCGCCGTAGCATTCCTCCGAACGTCCCCAGCGAGGGTCGCGTCCCAGATCGACATTCGGCCCCCACATGATGAGTCCGGCGCGGTCATAAGCGGGATTCTGGAAATAATACCGCTGCTCGATGGATATCCACTCGCCCACGCGGCGGAGCAAGTCCTGGTCCCAGGTCTCCCCCAGACCGTACGCCTGCGGGAAGCTGGTCGTCGGAAGCGGCTTGTACGCGCCCCAGTTGGACGGTCCCCCGTACGCGATGCCGTGCATGGCTTCGGAATAGAAGGAAACCGGCACTCCAAGCCTTTCTATGCCCATGTTGCAGGACAGCAGGCTTATTTTCTCTTCAAGGGTAAGATCGGAAGGTTTGATACGGGTCTGGGCGGAAGACGCCACAGCGAGCGACAGCGCGCAAATGATTGCGAGAATATTCTTCATCATATCGATTCTAACAAATGCATTTCTTCAAAGATAATGATTTCATCCGAAATGACTATATTTGTAAGTGATCAAAATCAATGCAATCTTTAAAATGAAGAAAAGAGCCCTTACTTTCCTCGCAATCCTGGTCTGCTTTTCCGCGGTTCTCTCCGCGCGTTCCCAGCAGCCGGACACGCTCCGCGTATTGTCCGTCGCAAACAGTTTCGGTGTCGATGCCGTGGAGAATAACCTGTACGACATAGCCAAGGCTGACGGCCACGTGATGATCATAGGCAACATGTACATCGGCGGATGCAGCCTCGAGAGGCACTACAACAACAGCATCAGCGGAGAGGCCGCCTACTCTTTCCGCAAAGTCAAGGCCGACGGGAGCAAGGAAAAGACCGACAAGATGACCTTCGAAGCATGTTTCGCTTCAGAGCCATGGGACATAGTCATATTCCACCAGGCCAGTCCTCTCTGCGGGCTTCCGGAGACGTACGAGCCGTTCCTGACCAAGCTGATCGCCTACGCAAGGGCCCACACTCCGAAGAAAAGCAAGATCATGATCAACCAGACCTGGGCATATGCGGTGGACGCGACCCACGAGAAGTTCGGCACCTACGGCCACTCCCAGGAGAAGATGTATGAAGCATTGTGCGACGCATACTCCAAGGCGGCGAAGAAGCACAAGCTGGAATTGATCCCGAGCGGAACGGCTGTCCAGAACTCGAGGGGCACTTTCAACCAGGACAACGTCACCAGGGACGGCTACCATATGCATCCATGGTTCGGCCGCTATATGGTCGCCTGCACCTATTATGAGTCCATCTACAAGACCTCGGTGGTCGGGAACGCCTACGAGCCGGAGAACTTGAGCGAGGAACGCAAGGAACTGGCCCAGAAGTGCGCACACGCCGCCTGCCAGCATCCTCTGATCGTATCCAAGATCGACTACGAGACTGGTGACGCCGACTGGCTGACAGGACACATGAACGACGACCTGAAGTCGATCAGGCCATACACCCTCCCGGACGCGCTGACCATGCAGGACGGCAGGAAGGTAGAGACGGCGGAACAGTGGTTCAAGGAGCGTCGTCCGGAACTGCTGAACCTCTTCGATACGGAGATGTTCGGCAAGGCACCGGGCAAGATCGAAGGCACCACATGGGAGGTCATCGACGAGGACAGGCATGCACTTGGAGGCAAGGCGATAAGGAAGCAGATAAAGATCGATTTCAACCGCGACAAGAGATATATCATAGCGCTGATGTACCTTCCTGCTGATGCAGAGGGCAAGGTGCCGGTGTTCATGGGACTCAATTTCAACGGCAACGCCACCATCAACGCCGACCCTGCAATCCTGTACCCGAGCCACTCCCACGCCAAGGCTTATGGCATCTATCACGAGTTCCCTAGAGGCTCTTACGCTTCAAGATGGCCTGTGGAGGAAATCATCGCACGAGGATATGGTCTCGTGACCTTCCACACATCGGACGTCGATCCTGACTTCGATGACGGATTCCAGAACGGAGTTTCCAAATTCATATACAAGGAAGGACAGAACTACCCTGAACCGGACCAGTGGGGCACCATCTCCGCATGGGCATGGGGATTGAGCAGAGTGCTCGATTATCTGGAGACCGACCCTGACGTTGATGCCACAAAGGTCGCCGCAATAGGACACAGCCGGCTCGGCAAGACAGCGCTTCTGGCAGGCGCCAGGGACGAGCGCTTCGCGATGGTCATCTCCAACAGCAGCGGCTGCGGCGGTGCCGCGCTTTCGCGCAGGCATTACGGAGAGACCGTCAAATCCATAATCAGATACTTCCCGCACTGGTTCTGCGCCAACTTCAACAAGTACGCGGAACACGAAGACATGCTGCCGTTCGACCAGCACGAGTTCCTGGCTCTGATAGCCCCAAGGCCGGTCTATGTGGCAAGCGCCGAACTGGACGGCTGGGCAGACCCTGTCGGAGAGCGCATCAGCCTGCAGGAAGCCCAGAGGGTTTATGATTTCCTCGGACTGGACCGAGGTCTGACCGGATACCATATCAGGCAGGGCAAGCACGACCTGACGCTTGAAGACTGGATTCATTATTTGGATTTTGCAGACAGATACCTCAAATGAGAACAAGATATCTTTTCGCCGCCATCCTGGCAGTAGCGACCATCAACGCTACAGCGGCACCGAAGAAAAAGGACGTCAAGAAGACCATCTACCACGAAGGTTGGATCGATTTCAACAAGAACGGGGTAATGGACGTTTATGAAGACCAGTCCAGAAGCGTGGACGAAAGGGTGGCCGACCTCCTCAGCCAGATGACTGTGGAGGAAAAAAGCTGCCAGCTGGCCACGATCTACGGCTATGGGCGCGTGCTCAAGGACTCCCTCCCGACCCAGGAATGGAAGGAAAGGGTCTGGAAAGACGGCATCGCCAACATGGACGAACAACTCAACGGCGTCGGACGGGGCTACAGCACCGCGTACGACCTCATCTATCCGTTCAGCCATCATGTGGCTGCCCTTCACAAGATCCAGAAATGGTTTGTGGAGGAGACCAGACTCGGCATCCCGGTAGAGTTTTCCAACGAGGGCATCCACGGACTCAACCACACCCTGGCCACCCCTCTCCCGGCACCGATAGCGATGGGAAGCACCTGGGACAAGAATCTGGTGCGCGAAGCCGGCAGGATAGCCGGATACGAGGCCAGGCTGCTGGGATACCACAGCGTCTATGCGCCGATCCTCGACGTCGCCCGTGACCAGAGATGGGGCCGCACCCTGGAGTGCTACGGCGAAGACCCGTTCCTCGTGGGTACTCTTGGAGCGCAGATGTCTTCCGGCATCCAGGAAAACGTCGCTTCCGGCCTGAAGCATTATGCGGCATACGGAGTGCCGAAAGGCGGCCGTGACGGCAACTGCCGCACGGACCCCCACATCACTCCTAGGGAATTGCAGGAATTGTTCCTCTATCCGTTCAAGAAAGTGATCCGTGAGTCGCATCCGATGGTCGTGATGAGCAGCTACAACGACTGGAACGGAGAGCCAGTTTCGGCCTCCCACTGGTTCCTGACCGAGCTTCTCCGCGAGGAATTCGGATTCGACGGATATGTTGTCAGCGACAGCGAAGCGGTCGAATTCGTCTATACGAAACACCATGTGGCGGCCGATTACGAGGATGCGGTCCGGCAGGTACTCGAAGCGGGTCTCAACGTCCGCACACACTTCACGAAACCGGAAAACTTCATCATTCCGGTACGCAAGCTCCTCGCCGACGGCAGGCTGTCGATGGACGTTGTGGACAAGCGCGTGTCCGAAGTGCTGGCGGTCAAGTTCAGGATGGGCCTGTTCGACAATCCGTACACCGGCGACGGTGCCAAGGCCGACCAGCAGGCAGGCGCGGACAAGCATCTGGATTTTGTGCACAGGAACGCCGCTGAGTCGATCGTGCTCCTGAAGAATGAAGACAGTTTCCTACCTCTGGACAAGAGCAAGCTCAACAGGATATTGGTCACCGGCCCGCTTGCGGACGAATCCAACTACATGTCAAGCCGTTACGGTCCGAACGGACTTCCTCCGACCAGCATGCTCAAGGGATTGCGAGAATATCTGGAAGGCAGCGGGGTAACAGTGGACTACGCAAAAGGCTGCGAAGTCGTGGACGACAGATGGCCGGACAGCGAAATCATCCCTACACCCCTGACTGACAAGGAGATGGCCGGCATACAGGAAGCGGTCGGCAAGGCTGCTGAGGCCGACGTCGTGATAGCGGTGATGGGAGAAGACGAGTTCAGGACCGGAGAAAGCCGTTCCCGCTCGTCCCTGGACCTTCCAGGACGCCAGAGACAGCTTTTGATGGAGCTGCACAAGACCGGCAAGCCGGTGGTGCTCATACTGGTGAACGGACAGCCGCTGACAATCAACTGGGAGAACGCATACCTTCCAGCCATCGTGGAGACCTGGTTCCAGAGTTTCAAGGGTGGAGAAATTGTCGCTCAGATGCTTTTCGGAGACATCAACCCTTCCGGCAAGCTGCCTGTCACCTTCCCGAAAACGATAGGACAGATCGAATACAACTTCCCGTTCAAGAAGGGATCGCACAACGACCAGCCTGAGTCAGGGCCGAACGGCCAGGGCTGCACAAGAGTCATCGGCGCTTTGTACCCGTTCGGATACGGCCTGAGCTACACCACATTCGCATATTCGGACCTGAAGACGGCAAGGACAGACGATGGTTTCGAGATCCGTGCGACAGTCGCAAACACCGGACGCATGGAGGGGGACGAAATCGTGCAGCTGTATGTCAGGGACAAGGTCAGCTCGGTAGTGACCTACGATTCCGTGCTCAGAGGCTTCGAGAGAGTAAGTCTCAAGCCTGGAGAGAGCCGGGAGGTCGTGTTCAAGCTTGGAATCGACGACCTGAAGATACTCGACAAGCAGATGAAGTGGACCGCCGAACCTGGAGACTTCGACGTGATGGTCGGAGCGAGCTCGGAGGACATCCGCCTGCGCGGACTGATCACTTTATAGCGCCATACAAGTCCTTCTTGACCTGCATCCAGAGAGCGGCCGCACCGCTTTCGCTAGGATGCACCTCATCCTGGTACAGATAATCAGCGTCCCAGCCGCGATGACGGCCGGTTGCTGCAACTGCGTCCAGATCCTCCTGCGAACCGTCCCACGGCTTGGCACCGACAGCCGCATACCAGTCGACATACATATAACCAGAGTTGCGCACCCATTCCGACTTGCGGTCGTGGAAGCGCTCCGGCACAGTCGGCACGGTGACCAGCACCGGGGTGACACCATTCTCCTCGCATGCTGCGATGAAGCCCGCAGTGGCCTCCATCCAGTCTGGATTCGGCGCGTCCGGGAGGTCGTCGAAATCGTTCATTCCCATCATCCAGACCGCGTATTGCGGCTTCCCGTACTGCAGGTCGCTCCTGAAGCAGTCCAGGAATTCGGCGCTCCCACCCCCAGGCAGATGGTCCGCCATCCAGTCGAGACGCCCCTCCTGCACCATGTAGTACGGCCAGCGCTCGACGTCATACTCCATGAAATAGCTGTCTGCGATGAACCAGACAGGCTGGCAGGCATCCCCGCGAAGGAAGGACAGATGCGCCTCGATGTCAGCAGAACCGTCATTCACGAGGTACGGACGACCGCCGCCGCGCCAATGGATCTTGTGCTCGAAAATGCTTCCGCCGGCCGACATGCGCACGATTCCGGTGCTGTCAGGTGCATCGGTGATGACGCTGAGCTCCAGGCCACCGCTGATGTCGAGCCCATGAGCGAAACGGTCGAAGAGCACGGTCTGGTCGGCATCGTCGAAATAGTCCTGCTCATAGACCAGCAGGGAATCGACCGTCACGCACACCCATGCGCCCCAGTAGGTCGTGTTCCCTCCGCGGCCGAGGGTCACTCCGGTGACCGCATCCTCCGACGAGACTGCGGCCGAAAGGACGGAATTCTTCCTGACATAGCAGTTCGACAGTTCGGCCCGGGAGCCTGGCTCTATCGAGAAAGCGGCTTCCTCGAGCTTCGGGGTGGCGGTTTCAGGTTTGCAGGAGACAATCGAGATGCTGATTGCAGCCAAGGCGGAGATTATAGGAGCGATTTTCATTTCGGGCAATGTTGGTTTGTCTGGTAAAAATACTAACTTGCGCTCAAAGTTCAAAAAATTAGATTTTCCTGTATCGAGTATGGAAGCACAGCTGATCGACATTTCAGAATACGAGCACTCCGGCGAAGGAGCGAACGGCGAAAGCCTGAACCACAAGACAGATCCGTCTGTGATGATAAAGCTTTACAACTCTTCCGCGCCGCGTGAGATTATCGAAAACGAGCTTGAATATGCGCAGAAAGTCTATGATGCCGGCATCCCGACACCAAGGCCCGGGGATTTCATCACCGACGGCAACGGAAGGTTCGGCATACGCTTCCAGCGCATCGTCGGCAAGAAATCGTTTTCGAGGGCGGTCGGGGATGAGCCCGGACGCGTCGAAGAGCTTGCAAGACGGTTCGCGAGGCTCTGCCTGCAGCTGCATTCGACCCGCCTGGAGGCAGGAGTTTTTCCTGACATCAAGAAATTCAATCTGGACATCCTGCAGGCCAGCGACCTGTACTCGGACACAGAGAAAAAGAAACTGCGGAATGCCATCCTGAACGCTCCTGACGGCGATACAGCCATCCACGGAGACCTGCAGTTCAGCAACGCCATCATGGTCGGTGACAAGGATTATTTCATCGACCTCGGCGATTTCGCCTGCGGTTCTCCCCTCTTCGATCTCGGGATGGTGCTTTTCACCTGCAGATACGACGACCCGGATTTTGTCAGGGAAGTTTTCCACATGGAGCCCGATACGGCATCCAGGTTCTGGGACTATTTCGTGAAGGAGTATTTCGGCGAAAGCGCCGATCCGGAAGCAAAGGCGGAAGAACTGCTGCCATACGCAGCTTTGAAACTCCTGATAATCGAGAGAAATGCCGGCATGCGTCTGACCTGCTATTCCTGGCTGATTTCGAGGCTATGAATTTTTATTGAATATTCAACTATTTTTCGTATAAATACCTTTCTACGCGCGTAAATACTTTTTATTTATGCGTTTTTTTCATAAATTTGCGGGTTAGTTTTTGAGAATTTTTGCGCACACTACCGTAAGGTGGTGAATATTAGTGTATTACATCACAATTAGGATTATTAATATCTTTAATTAAATAACGTTGTTTTTATGAACAAGCTCAGATTTCTTATCACGTTCCTGCTCTGCGCAGTCGTATCCGGCGGAATCCTTTCCGCGCAGGACAAGACAGTGAGCGGTAACGTTACGTATTCTGAGGACGGTTCACCGGTCATCGGAGCCTACGTTTACGTAGAAGGCACCAAGATCGGAGCGATGACGGACCTCGACGGTAATTTCGTCATCGACCGCGTCCCTGCATCCGCAGAATACGTGATTGCATCATTCATGGGAGCGAAAGACGCAAGAGTGCGCATCTCCCAGAACATGAAGATCCAGCTCGAGAACGACTCGGAAGTTCTCGACGAGGTAGTTGTAACCGGTATGCAGGCGACCGACCGCCGACTCTTCACCGGTTCTACAGCCAAGATCGACGCAAGTGAAGCCAAACTCGACGGTCTCGCCGATGTCAGCCGCTCCCTCGAAGGACGTGTAGCCGGTGTATCGGTACAGAACGTGTCCGGTACTTTCGGTACGGCTCCTAAGATCCGCGT
This sequence comes from Candidatus Cryptobacteroides sp., assembly GCA_045627265.1. Taxonomy (GTDB): domain Bacteria; phylum Bacteroidota; class Bacteroidia; order Bacteroidales; family UBA932; genus Cryptobacteroides. Next base: position 19,832 of record JAZQNI010000004.1, on the reverse strand, counting down.
CCGTGGTGCGACCTCAATCTACGGCTCATCAAAGCCTTTGTGGGTTGTCGACGGAGTGATCATGGAAGACGTAGTCGATGTCAGCGCCGACCAGCTTTCTTCAGGTGATGCCAACACATTGATCTCTTCTGCCATCGCAGGTCTCAACTCTGACGATATCGAGTCATTCGACATCCTCAAGGACGGTTCCGCAACATCAATCTACGGAGCGCGCGCAATGGCCGGCGTTATCGTCGTCACCACCAAGAAGGGACACGCAGGCTCTACAAGGCTCAACTATACAGGTGAGTTCACCAGCAGGCTCAAGCCTATGTACAGAACCTTCAACATTATGAACTCCCAGGACCAGATGGGCATCTACCAGGAGCTCGAGCAGAAGGGCTATCTGAACTACGCATCTCTCACAAACTCCTCAGACAGCGGTGTCTATGGAAAAATGTATCAGTTGATCGGTCAGTACAACAACACCACCGGCCAGTTCGGTCTCCCGAACACAGCAGAAGCCAGGGCGAATTATCTGAGAGCTGCGGAATACAGGAACACGGACTGGTTCGACATACTGTTCTCCAACGCTATCCAGCAGAACCATTCAGTCAGTGCATCCGGCGGTTCGGACAAAGGTACTTACTACGCTTCCCTGTCAGTCATGGATGACCCGGGTTGGACTCAGCAGAGCTCAGTAAGGCGTTACACCGCCAACCTGAACACTACCTACAGGTTCCGCGAAAAGGTAACCTTCAACCTCATCAGCAACGCTTCTTATCGTCAGCAGCGCGCTCCAGGAACCCTCGGACAAGCTACAGACGTGGTATCCGGTGAGGTGAAGAGAGATTTCGACATCAACCCTTACTCATACGCACTCAACACTTCAAGAGCCCTTGACCCCGATGTGTTCTACACAAGGAACTACGCTCCGTTCAACATCACTCACGAACTCGAGAACAACTACATTGACGTCAACGTAACAGACTTCCGTATTCAGGGAGAAGTTAAGTACAAGCCGTTCAAGCAGCTCGAGCTCAGCGCTATCGGAGCTGCCAAGTACACATCTACATCTCAGGAGCACTACATTCTTGACAACTCAAACCAGGCACTCGCATACAGGGAGATGAGCACAACCACAATCAGGAACGCCAACCCTTATCTTTACACGGATCCTGACAACCCTTATGCACTTCCTATTTCTGTAATGCCTGACGGAGGTATCTACGAGAGGAACGACAACTCAATGCTCGGATATGACTTCCGCGGCACGTTCAACTTCAACCAGACCTTCAACAACACCCATATCGTGAACGTCTTCGGTGGTACCGAAATCAACAGCATCGAGCGCCACGGCACATGGTTCCGTGCATGGGGACTCCAGTACGGAATGGGAGAAACCCCGAACTATGACTACAGAGTGTTCAAGAGAGGTTCCGAAGAGAACAGCAACTACTACACCATGACCAACCTGCACGACCGCAGCGCCGCCTTCTTCATGAACGGAACTTACTCATACAAGGGCAAGTACGTACTCAACGGCACCGCCCGTTATGAAGGTACCAACAAGCTTGGAAAGAGCCGTAGCGCCCGCTGGCTGCCTACATGGAACATCTCTGGTGCTTGGAATGTCCATGAAGAGAATTTCATGCAGGACCTTTATCCTGCAATCTCCCACCTCAGTCTCAAGGCATCTTACTCACTTACCGCAGACCGTGGTCCTTCAACAGTAACGAACTCTGCCGTCGTAATTTCCTCACATACTCCATGGAGGCCTTTCGCCAGCGTACGTGAAACTGCTCTCTACATAGCAGACCTCGCCAATACCGACCTTACATATGAGAAGAAGAAGGAACTCAACCTCGGTATCGAGACCGGATTCCTGGACAACAGGATCAACTTCACAGCTGACTGGTACACACGTGACAACTATGACCTTATCGGTGTAATCAATACCCAGGGTATCGGAGGTCAGGTCGAGAAGATGGGTAACATCGCGACCATGAAGTCCGATGGTCTCGAGCTCTCGCTCACAACAACCAACATCAAGACCAAGGATTTCAACTGGACCACCAACTTCATCTACTCTCATTCACACAATGAAGTGACCAACCTGAAGACCACCGTCCGAGTAATCGACCTCGTAACAGGTAACGGATTTGCTCAGGAGGGCTATCCTGTACGCGGTATCTTCTCAATTCCTTTCGTCGGCCTCAATGAGCAGGGTCTTCCTGTATTCAAGGACCAGGATGGCAACGAGTCAGTCAGCGGCATCTACTTCCAGGAGTCAGACGTCGAAAAACTCGGCTTCCTCGAGTATTCCGGAAACGCTGATCCTACTGACGTAGGTTCATTCGGCAACATATTCGAATACAAGGGCTTCCGCCTCAACGTGTTCATGACCTACTCATTCGGTAACGTCATCCGTCTTGATCCCGTATTCAGAAACAGTTACAATGATCTCGACTCAATGCCGAAGGAATTCAGAAACCGTTGGACAGTGCCTGGTGACGAAAAATATACTACAATACCTGTAATCGCCAGCACATGGCAGAACAAGCAAGACAGCCAGCTTTCATACGCATATAACGCGTATAACTACTCTACAGAACGTATCGCCAGAGGGGACTTCATCCGTATGAAGGAAATCTCACTCGGATATGACTTCCCTAAGAAATGGGTCGAGAAGATCAGCCTCAACAGCCTCTCATTGAAGCTTCAGGCCACCAACCTCTTCCTCATCTATGCAGACAAGAAACTTAACGGTCAGGATCCAGAATTCTTCAACACCGGTGGTGTCGCAGTCCCTGTACCAAAGCAGTTCACATTCACCGTCAAGATCGGTCTTTAATCAAGGGAGGACACAGTTATGAAAATTTTCAAATCAATATCAATCATTGCAGTCGCAGCATTGTTCTTTGCATCTTGCGACAAGTACCTTGATGTAATGCCGGACAACAGAACCGAAATCGATACCAAAGAAAAAGTTCAAGCCCTGCTGGTTTCAGCATATCCGGAAACCGACTATATTCTCCTTACAGAATTCTCTTCCGACAATGTTGATGATTATGGTGAAAACAACCCTAATCATGACAGGTTCATCGACCAGGTTTTCCATTGGGAAGATATCACGGAGACCGATAACGAAGACATCGAATTCCTCTGGGGAAGCAGCTATATTGCAATCGCTGCAGCCAACCAGGCAATCGAGGCAATCGAGAACATGGGAGGTGCAGAGGCGAACGAAATGACCGCTGAGATGGCTGAAGCACTCCTTTGCCGCGCATATAGCCACTTCGTGCTTGTGAATGTATTCTCTCAGGCTTACAACTCCGAGACTTCGGCTACTGACGCAGGTATCACTTATATGAGCGCTCCGGAGCAGGGTCTCAACCCTCAATATAAAAGAGCAAGCGTTGCAGAGATTTACGATGCAATCGATAAGGATCTCCAGAAGGCTCTTCCATGGGTAAGCGACTCCTATTACAAAATACCAAAATACCATTTCAATCCGAAAGCGGCATATGCTTTCGCAGCTAGATTCTACCTCTATTATGAGAAATGGGATAAGGCCATCCAATATGCAAGGATGTGTCTAGGTGCCTCCCCTTCATCACTTCTCAGAGACTGGAAGGAACAGGCTTCCATGACTCAGGATTTCGAGGTGATTACAAATCATTTCATCGATGCAAGCCTTGGAGCCAACCTTCTCCTTATGACAGCATATTCAAAGGTTGGTCTTTGCTTCACAGGGCCATACAGTGTCTACTCAAGATATGCTCATGGAAACTACCTTGCTGAGAATGAAACAGGAATCGCGCTCGCAACTCTGCTCGGCTCCAGCAACAATTCATTCTTCCACACCCCGATGAAGATCTACGCAGCTACAAACCATGACAAGACCACATTCTGGAAAATTCCATATTTGATCGAATGGCTTGACCCTGTTGCCGGCACAGGTTACTACAGGGCAGTCTATCCTGCGTTCACCGGTGACCAGGTTCTCCTCGAGAAGGCTGAGGCTGAGATCCTCTGCAAACAGTATGATGATGCTGTCGCAGATATGAACCTGTGGCTTAACAACATTTCCAAAAAGAAATGGAACCTTACAGCAGAAGATATCAATTCGCTGATGGAAGGTGTTGAATACTCGACTTGGGAGAAGTCAAGCGTAAAGAAACACCTCAATGCCAAGTTCACAGTCGATGAGGGTCTTCAGGAGAACATGATTCACTTCGTGCTCCTTCTCAAGAGAGTCGACAGTTACTCTCAGGGACTCAGGTGGTTCGATGTAAAGCGTTACGGCATCGAAATCGAACGCAGGATCCTCAACGCGGACGGCATTCCTGAGACTTTTGTCGACAAGCTTGTAGTGGATGATCCTAGGCGTGCACTTCAGCTGCCGAAGAAGGTAATCGACGCAGGATATGACGCTAACCCTCGTTAAAAAAGGATTGAGATATGAAAAAGATTTATTTATATATTGCAGCATTGGCAGCTACGTTCACGCTGATTTCATGCCAGGAAGACAGCCTCAGCGATGAAAGCGTTATCAACGTGCAGACTGTCGAGCAGACTGATTTCGACAAATGGCTTCAGAAGAATTTCGTGGAGCCGTACAACATCGATTTCAAGTATCGTTTCGAAATGAAGGAGTCGGACATGAACTATTATACGATTCCTGCAGACTACAGCAGCGCCATCATCATGGCACACCTTGTAAAGTATCTCTGCATCGACACCTATGATGAGGTGGCGGGCATCAGCTTCACTAGAGCCTACTTCCCTAAGATGTTCTTCCTCATCGGAGAATTCGAATACAGGAACAACGGTACGATGATACTTGGTACCGCAGAAGGCGGAAAAAAGATCGACCTCGCCGGCATCAACTATCTCCCTTGGGTTCTTGATATGGATGAAGAAGTCAAGCCTAGCGCATTGAACTACTTCTACATAAAGACCATCCATCATGAATTCACACATATCCTGAATCAGACCAAGCCATTCCCTACAGATTTCGGCCAGATCACAGGAACAGACTATGTAGCAGACAGCTGGAGCGAGGAGCCATACAACGGGAAAAAGAGAATTGGTGATTTGTACGAATACGACTTCACATACGCATATTCTCATGGCTTCATAAGCGACTATGCACAGATGGAAGACAAAGAAGATTTCGCCGAGATGATGTCAATCTACATTACCCATGACCAGGCATTTTGGGATAATGCCCTGTCACAAGCTGGGGAGTCGGCCAATTTAATCGAAGCCAAACTTGAGATTGTCCGCGAATATATGAATGCTTGCTGGAGTATCGATCTGGATAAACTCCGCGCATGCGTACTTAGACGTATGGCTGACATCAATGCAGGTAAAGTTGACCTGAATACAATTGAACTTAACTAAAATGACGAGAGTAATGAAAACGAACAAAATAATCTTCATCCTTTTCGCAGGATTATCCTTGCTCTCCGCACAATCCTGCCTCAAAGATCAGGCAGACATCTTCGAGGAATCTTCTTCCGCAAGACTGATCAGCTATGTCGAGAACACCAAGGACATCCTGACAGGTGCCAAGAACGGCTGGATTATGGAATACTATCCTGGAGTCAGCCAGAAGCTCGGCGGCTATGTATATTATCTCAAATTCAACGACAAGGAAGTCGAAGCGAGATACGAATTAAAACCGGAAGATGTCGAAACAAGCTTCTACAAGCTCGCCTTTGACAATAGTGCAGTTCTGTCATTCGACTCGAACAATAATATCCTTCACTATTTTGCTACTCCTTCATCTGGAGCATACGAAGCTAAGGGCGGTGATTTCGAGTTTTCAGTGATGGAAGCATCTCCTGAAATGGTCCGTCTCAAGGGAAAACGCTCCGGCAACCATTGCGACCTTATCCCTCTCGCTGAGGGCGTCGACCCTGTAGAATACCTTACAGGAGTAAAAAATCTCTCCGAGAGCCTTTGCGTCGCAAATGTCACCGGCAAGATCGGAAGCAAGGAGGTGACCGGAGAAGTCGATCTCAACAACCGCAGGATCACTTTCACCTATGAACCAGACGAGGTTGCAGAAGCCGAGACAAAGGCAGATGGAGAAGAAGGTGAAGATGAGGAAGAGATAACAGTCGAGACAAAGTCGATGCCTTTCACATATACTCCTGACGGAATCAAGGCTTACGAGCCTATACAGATAGGCGGCTGCACATTCCAGAGATTCTACTATCTTGCAGAAAACAATCTGCTCTCCAACGGTATCTTCACATTGACTTGTTCACTGCCGGCCGACTACACCAAGTACGAGGATTTCGCAGGCAAATATAAGTTCACCTACAACGGTAAGTCAGTCAATGTTGAGCTTACCGCAACGGAAGACAAAACTGGATACATCATGTCCGGAATCATGCCTCAGTATACAGTAAGACTCGACTATGACAAAGCCAAGGGAAGACTCCGCTGGGAGACACAGGTCGTCGGTTCGAACGGCAACAATTCCATCTACATGGCCGCTTGGGACCTCGCACATGGTGGAAACCTCACTTGGGCGGAAGGCGCAGGTGTGACCATCTATTGGGATGAAAAGAGCCAGGTATTCAAATTCGAAGACAACAAGGCATACAAGGATGATGGATTCGTATTCGACTCCTTCCTCCTCTGGGAGACTGATGCTTCTGGCAAGTCAGTCGGACAATGGTCTGGTTGGGGCAATGGACAGCTTCCATACCTCGACAACCTCAAGAAGCTGTAATCTTTAAAAAAAAGACGAAATGAACAAATTATTCAAAATATCAGCAATTGCGCTTTCTATCTTCGCAGCCGTATCCTGCGACATATTCCCTAAGGATACGGAAGAGACGGTCGTAGAGAGCGACATCACACTTGAGATACTTAGGAGCGCTCTGGACTTTGCTCCAACGGGAGGTGAAGCTTTTGTAGTTCTCGAGGACAACAAGACCCCTGATGTGATTGTTGAAGAGTCCTGGTGTACATATGAGAAGAGAGACACGTTGATTGCCTTTTTCGCTACAGAGAACCCTACGATCGAATCCAGATATGCAAAGGTAGTCTTTGCCGCCGGTGACAAGACCGCCACTGTCACTTTGCACCAGTTCGGCTACAAGTCAACATCCTTCTACCCTGAGAATCTCATTGTCAAGGCAGACGGTGAGACAATAAGCCTGCCTTACGAGTACGAGATGATGATGGTTGCAACGGCATCAGAGCCTTGGATCAAACTTGACATCACCGAAGATGCCCTCAACATCACACTCGAAGAGAACCCAACCTTGGGCTCCCCTGAGAATCCTTCCCGCGAGGGCAAAATCAGCTGGCAGCTTGGCGCAGAAAAGGGTGAATTCACTGTCACCCAGATGAACCAGTCTTTCATGAAGGAAGACAGCAACTGGAAAGTCTACTATGATGGCATCCAGGATTACCAGGGAGAAGATGCAGCCTACATCAGGAACGACGTCACAACACCTGGAATCTCAGGCAAATATGGTTTCCATGTTATCGAGAAGAGCGATTTTGAAGAATCCGGCATGGAAATCGGCGATTATATCGCGACATATTGCGCTGCCGAATTCAAGGCAGACCTTGATGAAGCCATCGAATACTACTCTGCAATGGGATATGATCTTACATATGACGACTTCCTCTATGAGGAATCAGATTATGAAGTCTATAATCCTTTCGACGATGGAGATTATGTCGCACTCGCAATCGGTTTCGACAGCAATCTGAATCTTACCGGTCACTTCGCTTATTCCGACTTCACAGTCAAAACTTCCGGCGGAGGAGATCAGCCTACAGGCTATGAGGCATGGCTCGGCGAATGGGAGGTAACAAGAGGCAGCAAGACCGACATCTGGAAGATTACCGAGAAAGTCAAAGGTTCGACCTACACAGTCGTGGGCATCGAAGGCTCTGACTTCCCTGCCGAACTCATCTTCACCAAGGCGAACAACGGAATCGAGATGCATGCTCAGAGTGATATCGGAACCTACACTGCATCTAACTATGGTGAATGCTCTGCCGGTATCTACGGAGGTTGGGGCCAGTCAAGTTTCGCAACTGGCACATACACCATTTTCACGGCCACGATGAATGGAAACAAGGCTGAGCTTAAACCGGAATCAGTAAAACTGAGCGACGGCGAGCACCTTATTGAAAGAGTTCAGGTTATTCTTGCAACTCCGGATGGGAAGTATCTCGGCTGGGAATCAGACAAGACTGCTCTCCCTACCACCATCACCAAGAAAGGCGGAAGCCAGGGCGGCGGTGACGACGATCCGGGAAATGCTTCAGAACAGTACAAGAAATGGCTTGGAAGCTGGAATGTTGCATCCGAGAACGAACCGTTCACAATCACTGTGAAAACGAAATCCGCTGATGCATCATTCGCAGTAAGAGGCTGGCAGATGGACGAAGATTTCTTTGAGGACAATATTGCTGATTTCAGCAACGGCTCATTGGTATTGATGGCATCCAACACTCCGTTTGCGGAAAGTGTGGACATCGGTGTGGACGAGGGACTTTGTGATTTCTTCTACTATGGCAATATCGTTTATCAGGGCAAGACATACTATGTAACCGGTGACTATGAAGCAGCAATTGCCACTCTGGACAATGACAGCAAGGCTACAATCAAGGGAGGGAAAGTTGGAACCAACCTCGGTGACTTTGATATCGTCAATTACCAGGTTTATGCTGTTCCTCAGTCAGATCCGGAATCAGCCTACAACTTCAATTCTGAGCCGTCTGATTTCCCTCTGACCATGACCAAGGCTTCATCAAGCAAGAGCGCACTGTCTGTCAATCCGGTTTCCGGAAAGGCCGGAGAATGGGTCAAGGTCAACGCCCAGCCGATTAAGGCTGTCAGCAACAAGGTTGAAGAAAGACTCCAGATCATGACCGCATATCAGGCAATCGAGGTCAAGGATCACAAGTTCATACGTTCTAGCAAATAACAACTAATCAAATTCAATAAATTTATGAAAAAGCATGTATTATTCGCTTTGTTCGCTGGATTGATCGCATTCGGCGGTTGCTCCAAGGACAACGACCTCGAGAAGAAGTATGACGAACTCGAGGGCAGAGTATCGGTGCTTGAAGCTCAGGTCAAGGAACTCAACGAGCAGACGGTTCCAGGCATGGCTGCAATCATCGCCGCACTCCAGGGAAATGTTTACGTTACGGAAGTCTCTCCGACCACAGGTGGCGTATTCATCAAATTCTCCGATGGCACATCAGCAACCATCAAGGATGGTGCAAAGGGTGACAAGGGTGACAAGGGTGACACTTTCACATACGACGACCTTACCGACGCCCAGAAAGATGCGCTGAAGGGCGACAAGGGTGACAAGGGCGACAAGGGCGACAAGGGCGACGTCCCTGTAATCGGAGCCAAGGAGATTGACGGCGAGTTCTACTGGACCGCAAACGGCGAGCTCATGCTGGACGAGAACGGCAATCCTATCCCTGTTCACGCGGCTCTTCCGATCTTCAAGATCATCGAAGGCAAATGGCAGGTATCATATGACAACGGAGCAACCTGGACCGAGGTCCCTCAGATGGGCCAGAGCGACGCTCTTCCAATCTCAATCGAGGATGGTGAAGAGACTGTCACATTCTACATCGGCGACACTCCTTACGTCATCAACAAGGAAGTTGCTTTCTACCTGGTATTCGCTGAGCGCGAAGGACTCGGAGTAGCTGAAGGCCAGACATCATCATTCCCTTACACCATCAAGGGTGTGAAGGATGAGGACGAGGTCGAGGTTGACGTACTCAACGTCATCGGTACATGGACAGCAGAAGCTGTTGCAACCGACAACAAGTCAGGTAACATCAATGTGACCAACAACGGCGGCAGCGCAAAGGTATTCGTCTACGCAGCAAACGGCCGCGGCAAGACCGACATCAAGTCTCTCGTATTCGAAGGCGGTGTGCTCACAGCTACCGTTTCAGCTGAGAGCGTTTCATACGAAGGTGGAAACATCGAGCTTTCAGTTACCACCAACATGAACTACGACATCGAAATCAGCGAGGAAGCCACATGGCTCACGGTCGCTCCTGAGACCAAGGCGACACATACCGACGTCATCACTCTCGTAGCAGAGGCCAACACAACAGCCTCTGCCCGTACAGCTACCGTCAAGGTAGCCGGCGACGGCATCACCAAGGAGTTCGAAATCATCCAGGAAGCAGCACCTGCAAACTACCAGATCGACATCACTGTCGAGAACATCACCACCACGACAGCAGACATAACCTTCACTCCTAATGACGAGGAAGTTCACTACATGTGCGGCCTCCAGCCAGCAGAAGTATTCGAGTACTTCACTCCAGAAGAACTTGCTGAATTGGACCTTCAGTCAGTAATTGAATATTATGGGGAAGATTATGACGAATATGCTTCAGCATACGAGTATTATTATGGAGTCAGTTCTCTCAATGAACTGATTTATGAAATAGTCGCAGAACCGGGAGAATATGCCGACACATGGGATGAACTTGATCCTGGCCAGAAGTATTATGCATACGCATACTGCATCGACGCCGACCTCAACATCATCTCTGTAACCTTCTACAAGGACTTCACCACCGAGGTTCCTGTACCATCTGGTGCCAAGTACGAAGATTATCTCGGAGAATGGACACTCGGCAGCAATGTCCTCACCATTTCTGAAAAGGAAAAAGGCAAGACATACTCAGTTACCGGATTCTCTAACATGACAAGCACCACTTTCGGATATAAGATATCTTCTATCGAAGCATCTTACGATAACGGCGAATTCGTCCTTAAAGAGCAGGATCTTCCAGAAAAGGGAACAAACGCTAATTATGGAGCCCTTGATCTCGCTCTCACAGGAATCGACGCAAGTGGAAACCCTGGATATCCATGGTCAACCAGCAAACCTTCCGAGCTTCTCCGCGGATCATTTGACAACGGTGTGATCAACGTAACAAGCAAATTCTCGAAAATTGTATTCTCTTGGATCATCCAATCAGGAGCCAACGCAGGAAGAGGAAACTACAACCTTGACGCAGCAACTGTTGCCAAAACGATGACCAAGCCAGCTCAGCTTCCAACAGAACTCTTCGGCACATATGTATGTCCGGAAGCTACCGATGGATTCACCACAGACCCTGAGACATACACCAACTGGACATGGGTAATCACAAAGTCTGGAACAGGTGTCGAGATTTCAGGATACGATGCTAGCATGGATGAGATTTGTGAACTCAACGGATTGACAAAACCTGTCGCTTTCGCAGAATGGGATGAAACAGCCAGCACTCTTACCGTAGCAGACCAAACACCTACCGGTATTTCAGCAGGTTCTTCAATTGTATGGCGTGGAGTAAGCGGAGGTTATTATGCAAACACTGTTTGGTCAGTTGACCTCAATGCAGGTAAGATTTCCCTTGTCTCTGATGGATTCCAGGCTTGCAATTCAAGCGGTGCATACTCATACTTCGTCAAACCGCTTGTTTTCACCAAGACATCATCTGCTCCGGCATCAGTCAAGTCAACAGGCAGCAAGCGCAGCTACGAAATCAAGTTCTCTGCTGAGAACATCAACTCCATCTGTGATCTCAAGGTCATGTCAGGCACTATGATTTCAAAGAAAACCAACCGCACTATCAGCGCAAGATAGTCCAGTTATTCTTCCATTGAGGAGCGGGCCGGAAGGTCCGCTCCTTTTTTATTACAAAATATGCACAGGGTATCCATAAAAATACGTAAATTTGAAGAATATATAGAATAATCTTCAAATGCGTATTACATTCAGGACAGTTTCGGTGGCTTTGTCCACTGCAATCCTTGTTGCAGGCATTTCCTCCTGCTCGGAAGTCGAACTTGTTGAAAACGGAAACATTGGCATCTCCGATGCCGCGACCGGACAAAACATCACATCAGACACCCCTAAGACAGCCCGAGCAATGTTCATCCCCGGACAGGGAGTGATCAAGTTCTCGGAAGATATGGCTGAACAGGTTGAGCAGGCCATCGCAGCCGGCAACATCGCCACGAAGGCGGCCGGACTCGGCAATATCGAAGAAAAGCTGAGCGTGACCACAATGGAAAGAGTATTCCCGGACGCAGGTGAATACGAAGCTCGAACAAGGAAAGAAGGACTGCACAGATTCTATTATGTGGAATTCGACCAGTCAATCGAACTTGAAGAAGCGCGCTCCGCATTTGAAAGCATCAGCGGCGTGGAATCGTTCGAGCCTCAACGCGTCTGCAAGCTGGACTCAATAGATGACCCTAAATGGTCGCAGCTCTGGGGACTCAACTCTACTGCAAACCCCAACACAAGCATCAACGTCGAGAAGGCTTGGGAATACACGATGGGCGACCCGAAGGTCATCGTATGCGTGGTCGATGAAGGTATCCAGCTCGACCATGAGGACCTCAGCTGGAATGTTGCGAAACAAGACCATTTCAATTTCGTCAAGAACAACGGCACAATTACCGCCGGCAACCATGGATGTCATGTATCAGGCACAATAGCCGGTGTCGGCAACAACGGAGTCGGTGTGATAGGCATCGCCGGAGGTGACTACAAGGCGAAGAAACGCGGAGTCACGCTGCTCAGCGCAGAAGTGTTCGAAGGCAATAACAGCGCCCGCAGTTTTGCGAATGCAATCAAATGGGGTGCGGACCACGGCGCGGTCATCAGCCAGAACAGCTGGGGAAACAGCTACGACTTCAATGATAATGGCAAGCTCGATCCGGATGAAGAAGCCTACGCAATGAGGGACAGGATCGATGGCACGACAAAGGCAGGAATCGACTATTTCATCAAATACGCAGGCTGCGACAACGACGGCAACCAGAATCCGGACTCCCCTATGAAGGGAGGTGTCGTCATCTTCGCTGCAGGCAACGACGGCATCGCTAACGGAGTACCAGGCAACTATGCACCTGTCATCGCAGTGGGCGCCACCTCGAAGAGCGGCCTGTTGACCAGTTTCTCCGACTATGGAGACTGGGTCGACATCTGCGCTCCCGGACAGAGCATCATCAGCTCAGTTGCAAACAACGGATACGCAACATACGACGGCACCTCGATGGCCTGCCCTCACGTATCAGGAGCAGCGGCATTGCTCGTGTCATATTTCGGCAAGCAGGGATTCACGAACTCCGACCTTGAGGAAATGCTCATAAACGGAGCCAAGAAAGATTTCATCAACTACCGTGGAAATGCCTGCGGTCCATACCTGGACGTCTGGGGATCAATGGAGTATGGAATACTCAAATACAAGCGTGAAAACAACACTGCTCCTGTGATCGAGACCGACTACGAAGGTGATTTCGTATTCAAGCACTGGGAGCAGGTCGACATCCCGTTCAGGATTTTCGACCCAGACGGTGACAACCTGCAGGTATCATACGACATCGAGGGCAGAGGCCAGTTCCAGCAGGACGCCGAAATCGATACAGTCTATCATTTCAGCATGCTCTGCGAGCTTGTAAACGACTACACGCCTAAGAAACTCACTATCACAGCCAAGGACATCATCGATGCCACCGCAGTGAAGGAGATCACATATCAGGTTCTCGAGAACCGCGAGCCGGTCGCCTTGAAGACCCTTGAAAACAAACTGCTCCAGAAAGGCGCTTCCGAGACCACGATCGAACTCGACGGCTGCTTCGAGGATCCAGATGGAGAGAATCTCAAGCTGAGCGCCTCTGTCTCCCCTGCCGGCATTGTTACGGCAAGCATCCAGGACGGCAAACTCGTCATCAAGCAGACAGGCACGGGCAGATGCACCGTTACAGTGACGGCCAGAGACCATATGTCCAAGGAAGCCAAGACTTCGTTCGACGTGCTTATCCGACAGGCCGATACTCCTGTGGACTTCTATCCTAACCCTGTCAGGGACATACTCCACGTGCGTGCAGGGCAACAGGAAAGCGAGGTCGGCGTGACGATTCACTCGGTCACTGGCGCCAAGCTTTACGACCAGAAGGTCAAGAGCAGCGCATTCAAGCCTGCTGACATCGACATGAAGGGGTTCGCTCCAGGTGAATACAAACTGGATTTGGCCATCGACGGCAAGACATACAGCCACATCATCGTAAAGCTCTAAGGAAATGAAAAGAATTCTCGCAACATATTTCATCTGCATGGTCGCAGGGCTCTGCGCTTCAGCACAGAACGAGTCATTCCAGTCCATCCGCTTCGAGAAGGAACCGGCTGTCGCTGCACTTGCAGGCGCCGGCATAGCATCAGACAAAGCGGTCGCATATTCGGCTTTCCGCAACGCGGCCGTACTCCCCTTCTACGAAGGCAACGGTGACATCACCGCCTCATACTCGATGTGGTCGCCATCCGACCTCAAGGCCAACGACATCAACATTGGCTGCGGCCTCAAGGCAGGCGAACGCTTCGGCTACTCAGTCGCTGTCACACGCCGCGGAGGCGCGACCTACGACATCATCGACGACATGGGCAACGCCGGCGGCACATTCCAGACTTCGACCATGATGATCGCGGGAGGTGCCGGTTACAAGGTGGCAGACTGCTTCAGCGTAGGTCTGAACCTGAAATACCTGACAGAGAACCTTGCCTCCGACTACAAGCCGTCAAGCTTCGGTACAGACATCTTCGCCATGTACAAGCAAGGCGGATTGAACGTTGCGGCCGGCCTCTCAGCCGTCGGCTCGAGCATCAAGGACCTCGCCGGCAATGCGTACAAGCTGCCGATGTCCCTCACGGCAGGTCTGTCATACACCATCAAGACCGAGGAGAAGAGCGCGGTGGAACTCGATGCAGCGATGGACTACTTCTTCAGCGGTAACTTCACCGCCGCGGCCGGCGCCCAGTATATCTGGAACGACATCTTCGCAATCAGGGCCGGTTACCATTTCGGTTCGGAGACGGCCGCAGTGCCTTCATACGCCTCATTCGGAGCTGGATTCAACATCCACGGAATCCATCTCGACATCGCCTATATCACGGCCAACCCGGTCATCGGAGGCTCTCTCAACCTGGGCCTCGGATACAAATTCTAGCACAAAAACAAAACCAAACATATCGATATGAGCCAGTTACATATTATCAACCACCCGATGGTCCAGCATAAGCTGAGCATCATGAGGGACAAGGAGACCGGATCAAAGGATTTCCGACAGCTCCTTACTGAAATATCACTTCTCATGGGTTACGAGGTGACCCGCGACCTTCCTCTCGAGGACAAGGAAATCGAGACTCCGATCTGCCACATGACCGCCAGGAAGATTTCCGGAAAGAAGCTTGCAATAGTCCCTATCCTCCGCGCCGGTCTCGGAATGGTCGACGGACTGCTCACACTCCTTCCTGTAGCCAAGGTCGGCCATATCGGTCTGTACCGCAACGAAGAGACACACAAGCCTGTATTCTACTATTGCAAGCTTCCTGATGATATCTCCCAGCGCCTGGTAATCCTCACGGATCCTATGCTCGCTACCGGTGGAAGCGCATCAGACGCCCTCCAGATGCTCAAGGAGAAGGGCTGCACCAACATCCGTCTCATGTGCCTCGTGGCTGCTCCTGAAGGAATCGAAGCAGTAAGGCGCAACCATCCGGACGTCGACATCTATATCGCTGCTGTGGATCAGAAACTCAACGAGAACGCCTATATCATCCCTGGTCTCGGAGACGCCGGCGACAGGATCTTCGGCACGAAATAGTTTTTTTCAGCCGCAGATTGACAAACAGCCAAGTGGCCTGAAAACGCAAAGAATTCCCTCCTCGCTTCGCTCGGGAATGCGTTTTCAGGCCACTTGGCTGTTTGTCTTTCAGGGAAGTTGAAGCCGGCTATTGAAGGGCATTGTACGCCTCAAGGGCTTTCTGGAGGACGACAAGGGCCTTTGCGAGGTCATCCTTGTTGAGCACATAGGCGACACGGACCTCCCGCTTCCCATCCTCAGGATCTGTATAGAAACCGGCACCAGGTGCCATCATCACAGTCTGACCTTCATATGAGAAATCGGTCAGACACCACTTGCAGAACTTCTCGGCATCATCCACCGGCAGCTTGACCATAGTGTAGAACGCTCCCATAGGAGTCGGAGAATACACGCCCGGGATACGATTCAAGCCGTCGATGAGGAAATTCCGCCTCTGGAGATACTCCTCGTACACTTCATCCATATACTCCTGCGGAGTGCTCAATGAAGCCTCGGCGATGACCTGGCCGACGAGCGGCGGGCTGAGACGCGCCTGACAGAACTTCATCACAGCCTGGCGGACTTCCTTGTTCTTGGTGATAAGCGCACCTATCCTGATGCCGCACTCGGAATACCGCTTGGATACGGAATCGATCAGCACCACATTGTCCTCTATGCCCTCGAGATGGCATGCGGAAATATATGGCTGCTTGGTGTATATGAATTCGCGATACACCTCATCGGAGAAGAGGAAGAGGTCATATTTCTTGACCAGGTCCCTGATCTGGCGCATTTCCTGGCGGGTATAGAGATATCCGGTAGGATTGTTTGGATTGCAGATGAGGATGGCCTTGGTCTTCGGGGTGATCTGCTCCTCGAACTTCTCGACAGGTGGAAGACGGAAGCCGTCCTCGATGGAGGTCTTGACAGACTTCACCACAGCACCGCAGCTGATTGCGAACGCCATGTAGTTGGCGTAGGAAGGGTCGGTGACGATGATCTCGTCGCCAGGATCCAGACAAGCCATATATGCAAACATCACGGCCTCGGAGCCTCCGGAGGTTATGATGATCTCGTCCGGGCTGAGGTCGATGCCATAGGCGGCATAGTAAGAGACCATCTTGGTCCTGAGAGCCTGATATCCCTGTGAAGGAGAATACTCCAGTATCTTCCTGTCAAGATGCCTGACTGCCTCGAGGGCGCATTCCGGAGTCTCGATATCCGGCTGACCGATGTTGAGATGATAGATATGTATGCCGTTGCGCTTGGCGGCGTCGGCATACCTGGCCAGTTTCCTGATCGGCGAACTCGGCATCGCCTGGGCCCTCTGGGATATTTTCATATGTCGGGTATTAAGAAGTTCAAATATACATCATAAAAACGAAAAATGGTTATTTTTGTAGTATGCGTTTCAAATTGGAATCGAATTACAAGCCGTCGGGCGACCAGCCGACAGCCATCGCGCAGCTGAGCGACGCCCTGAGCAAGGGAGTCAGCGACATCACGTTGCTCGGTGTCACAGGCTCAGGCAAGACATTCACGATGGCAAACGTCATCGAACGGCTCCAGCGTCCTGCCCTCATCCTGAGCCACAACAAGACCCTGGCCGCACAGCTCTACGGCGAGTTCAAGTCATTCTTCCCGAACAACGCCGTCGAGTATTTCGTATCATACTACGACTACTACCAGCCGGAAGCGTACATCCCGGTGAGCGACACCTATATCGAGAAGGACCTCAGCATCAACGACCAGATCGAGAAACTGCGTCTGAGCGCCGCGAGCGCACTGCTCTCCGGCCGCAGGGACGTCATCGTGATCTCCAGCGTCTCCTGCCTCTACGGCATAGGCAACCCAGATGACTTCCATTCACAGACCATCAATGTCAAGCGCGGAGAGCACAGAAGCCTCACCGGCCTGCTCTACCAGCTCGTGGAAGCGCTCTACAGCCGCACGGAAGCCGAATTCAAGCGCGGGTCTTTCCGCGTTCACGGGGATACGGTGGACGTGTACCTGAGCGGATCGGACGACGCCATCAGAATCGAGTTCTTCGGTGACGACGTGGACAACATCAGCGTGATCGACCCTGTGACCGGCGCCGTGATCGAGGACATCGACGAGATCAACATCTACCCTGCGAGAAACTTCGTCACCTCCAAGGAGCGCAGCTTCCAGGCGGTCAGCCTCATCCAGGACGACCTCAAGCAGCAGCTCGACTACTTCGAAGAGGTAGGCAAGGGTCTGGAAGCCAAGCGCCTCAAGCAAAGGGTCGAATACGACCTCGAGATGATAAAGGAGATGGGCTACTGCCCCGGCATCGAGAACTATTCGCGCTACTTCGACGGCAGGAAACCCGGTCAGAGGCCATTCTGCCTCATAGACTATTTCCCGGACGACTTCATCACCTTCATCGACGAGAGCCACGTCACGCTCCCGCAGATACACGCGATGTTCGGAGGCGACCACAGCCGCAAGTCGGTGCTCATCGAGTACGGATTCAGGCTTCCAGCCGCTTCTGACAACCGTCCTTGCACATTCGAGGAATTCGAGAGCATCACGGGGCAGAAAGTGTACGTCAGCGCGACTCCGGCCGACTACGAGCTGGAGAAGTCCGAAGGTCTGGTGGTCGAGCAGGTGGTGCGGCCGACAGGACTCCTCGACCCGCCGATCGAAGTCCGGCCGATAGAGCACCAGGTGGACGACCTTGTGGAGGAAATCCGAGTCAGGGCAGAACGCGACGAGAGAGTGCTCGTCACGACATTGACCAAGAGGATGGCCGAGGAACTGGACGATTATCTGGCCAGGATCGGCATACGGTGCCGCTACATCCACTCCGACGTGGACACTTCCGAGCGTGTGGAGATCATCGAGGACTTCAAGAACGGACTGTTCGATGTGCTGATCGGCGTGAACCTGCTCAGGGAAGGTCTGGACATCCCGACCGTATCGCTGGTGGCCATCCTGGATGCTGACAAGGAAGGATTCCTGCGTACCGGAAGGGCGCTGACGCAGACCGCCGGCCGCGCCGCCAGGAACGTCAACGGTCTGGTCATAATGTACGCCGACACCGTCACCAGGTCGATGGACGAGACCATACGCGAGACCAACCGCCGGCGCGCCAAGCAGATGGAATACAACAAGCTCAACGGCATCACCCCGAAGCAGATCGAGGTGCGCAACAACATACTCGCGCTCGAGCTCGGCACCGGAGAAAGCGGCGCCAAGGGCAAAGGCGGCATCAACCCAGTGCTGCTCAATTCGCCGAGCGGGCGGGTCAGCGCGGCCAATTCGGTTGACGATCCGACCTACATCCCGAATCCGAGCGAACTCGGCCACGGCACGGTTTCCGTAGGTCTCGGCCATGATTCGCACCGCGAAGGAAACAACGCTTACGTCGAGGGCTACATTGCAGCCGATCTGGCGGCGGTGCTCCAGGACCCTGTGATCCGCGCGATGAGCAGGTCCCAGGTCGAGAAGATGGTGGAAGAGTCCAAGCGCAAGATGAAAGCGGCCGCAGCAGAGCTGGAATTCACCGCAGCGGCGAAATACCGCGATGAAATGTGGGCTCTGCAGCAATATCTCAAGGTTTGGAAAGACAAATAAGCGGGATTTTTGCTAACTTCGTGCATTATGCGGAAATTTGTTCTACTCATGCTGTCCCTGCTCGGGATTGCAGTCTTTGCGGTTGCGGATGACTCACCGCAGCAGAAATACATCACGAAATTCGCGCCACTCGCAGTGCAGGAGATGTACCGCAGCGGAGTGCCTGCCAGCATCACGCTGGCCCAGGGTCTGCTCGAATCCAGGAGCGGACTGTCCGCACTTGCTGCACAGGGACACAACCATTTCGGCATCAAGTGCCACAACGACTGGAAGGGCAAGTCGATGAAGGTCGACGACGACCGCAAGGACGAGTGCTTCCGCGTGTACGAGAACGACCTGGACTCGTTCCATGACCATTCGGATTTCCTGCGCTACAGGGACAGATACAAGTTCCTGTTCGACTATGACATCACCGACTACAAGGCATGGGCATACGGATTGAGCAAGGCGGGATACGCGACCGACAAGGCCTACCCTGCCAAGCTGATCAAGCTTATCGAAGACTATGACCTTTCCAGGTACGACAAGGCTCAGACATCGGACTTCAAGCCAGAAAGCGCAGTATCCTCCAAGAAGGAAGATG
>JAZQNI010000003.1:0-39538 GCA_045627265.1 Candidatus Cryptobacteroides sp. | reverse complement strand
GACCTGATCAAGAATCTTTTCAAAAAGTGATATGACCATGAACAACACATTTGAACTCAATAGGTTCTGGAGATACTTCAAGTATGATCTCCGGAGCGCGAAGAACAACTATATGCTCTCTCTTGCCGTGGCGGCCCTGCTCCCATTCATGACATTTGCCGTCTATGAAATCTTCAGCAAGATATTGTCAGGTGCCTGGGCCGGGCCAGCCGACTCGATCAAGCACTTAGCCGTATTCATTGCATTTGCTACGACAATACTGTTCTTCCCGTCCAAGGCATACGGCCATCTGACGGAGAAGAATGCAGGTTCCAGCTGGCTGATGATACCGGCGTCAAGTTTCGAAAAATGGCTGTCTCTCCTGATTGTGACACTTGTGGTTCTCCCTCTGTGCCTTTTCGCCGGCTTGTACGTAGTGGAGGGAATATGCAGTCTTGTATTCCCTGACTATGGTTCCGTGGCTGTCATCGATCTCATTGATATAAACCTGGATGACGAGCGTGGATTGATCCCCGAATTTCATTCGATACTCTTCATGTTTTTGTTGTGGGTCGAGAATATACTCGTGTTCACTCTCGGCGCCATCTGTTTCAAGCGCTCCAAGATTGCCAAGACCATCTTGTGCTGCATGCTGTTCACACTGATCGTCGGCCTGGTTGCCGGCGTGACAGTAGGCAACACCGATATCGAGGAACTTCAGAATCTGATTGACGCAGCAGACTCTGACGAAATCGTGACCCGGATAGTATGGATATGCCGTCTGTTGTACTGGGGCTTCACTGCTGCCCTGCTGGGCGCCGTCTATGCCCGTATCAAGACCCTTAAACACTGACCTAACATATTGCAGCTATGGTTTTTGCAGATAATTGCCCTATATATATCCAGATCGCTGACGGAATATCCGAGCAGATTCTGTCAGGTGCCTTGAAGCAGGGCGGACGTATACCGTCGGTAAGGGAATGGGGCGCTACGATAGGCGTCAACCCCAACACCGTCGCACGTTCGTACGAACTCCTGACGGAAAGGGGAGTGATATTCAACCAGCGTGGAATCGGCTATTTCGTCTGTCCTGACGCGGTCGAAAGCATCCGCAATGCGGAGAGGAAATCGTTCATCGAAGAAGAACTCCCGGCATTCCTGAAGAAAGCGGACTTGCTAGGTGTGGATCTGAAAGAGCTGATCAAGTAGGTCAGTCGATATAAGGAATCTCCTTGAGATGATTGTGGACGATGCTGTCCAGCCTTTCGAGGTTGGCAGTGTCGTTCGCTGCTATTACCAGACATGGCCGGTCGTACAGGAGCGGCGTGCCGAAACTGCGTATGTCTCCGCCCGCCTCACGAAGGATGCATCCTCCGGCCGCATAGTCCCAAGGCTGCAGCCGCATCTCGAAATAGAGATCGATTTTGCCGGCCGCCATGTAGCACAACTCGAGAGCAGCGGAGCCGAAGCGCCGGAAATCGTTGCACTGGTAGTAAGTCTCCATGATGATGTCCTTGCATACTTCTGCATACTCCTTGCGGTAGGTGCTCATCGCAGCGCAGAACAGACCTTCCTTGAACGAGCGTCCGGAACTGCGGACCGGCCGGCCGTTGCAGAACGCTCCCTTGCCCTTCTCAGCATGGTAGAGCTCGCCTCTCGCAGGACTGTAGACCACTCCTAGAATGATGTCGTCACCCTTTTTCATACCGACGGAAATGCAGCATTCGATGATGCCGCGCGCATAGTTGGCAGTGCCGTCGATAGGATCTATGACCCATTGGTATTCGTGCCCGGAAACGGAGAAATCCTCCTCCTCGCAGATGAATCCCGCTTCTGGCAGGAGTTTGGCGAGATGCTCGCAGAGATAGTGCTGCACCGCGATGTCCGACGACGTCACGATGTTCTCCACTCCGCATTTCTGCTCTATCTTGAAATCGGCGGACTGCATGATCTCAGCCGCCTCCCGGACTATCTTGATGACTTCTTCAACCATTTCCGAAAATATTTTTGCAGCCGCAAAAATACTCCATCACCGCTTCAAATCCAAATGGCAGCGGGATTATCGTCCAGGGTTGTAGTTCGGGAACACCGTCCTTGTCCCTGTGGTGTCCACGGCACCCCAGGTGATGCCGTCCACGTCAAGATTCTTTACGTTCGTGACGTAGCTGACACCATGGTTGAGCTGTCCTACCTTGATGTCCTTGATCTTGATGTCTTCCATAGGAATGTCCTGGTTCCCGATGAGTATATAGATTTTGTCCGCTTCTTCGCAGCTCGCGTTCTCAAGCGAAATGTTCTTTATCCTGGAAGGTGCATAGACATATGTCGGGGATATCTTCCTTGCTGCGTAGAGTACGTCTGTGTCAATCTCGAACACGCTGTAGGCCTTCGGTGCGCTGACATTGCGTACATGGATGTCTTCGATGAATCCGCCACGGCGCTCGTTCGTCTTGGCATAGAACATACGATAGACGGAGTCTGAGGAAATGCAGTCATGGAGATACACTCTCCGCACTCCGGCGGACATCTCCGAGCCCACTCCGAGTATGCAGTTGCCGTGCACGATCTCGCAGTTGCGGACTACCACATCCTCTGTCGGTTTGTTCAGCCTCCAGCCGTCGTGGTCACATCCCGCCTTGAGGACTATGACATCATCCGCCTGGTCGAATTTGCAGTTCTCCACTAGGACATGGCTTGTCATCTCTATGTCGAGCCCGTCGCTGTTGTGTCCGTGGGAATACACGTCAAGTCCGTGCACATATACGTCGTCGCTCATCCAGAAATGGATGCACCAGGATGGACTCTGATATACATGGAAGTCCGCCAGCTGGACGTTCTTGCAGCGGAAGAACTGTATCATCCTCGGCCTCATCATGCATCCGTCCAGTTCCATGCGTCTGTACTCGACCGGAGTGTCGGTGGCGGCCATGGCGAGGAGCCGTCCCCATGCCTTGCGGTATGATTCCGGCTTTTCCTTCCACATGAACCATCTGCTCCAGGAATCGATCTTGGTCTCCAGCGTCCCGGAACCTTCTATCGCGATGTTCTCGCATTCGTAGGCATAGATCATCGGGCTGTAATTGTAGCACTCCAGTCCAGCGTAGGTGGTGTGTACCGCAGGAAGATAGAGGGACATGTCGTCATCGAAGATGACCCTGGAACCTTCGGCAAGGAACAGCTTGCACCCGCTCTTGAAGCGGATAGGACCGGAGACCCATTCACCGGCCGGCACGACCACACGTCCGCCACCGGCCTTGCAGCAGGCTTCCATGGCCTTTTCGAAAGCCTTGGTGTTGGCGTTCACATCAGCCTTCTTTGCTCCGTATCTGGTGATAGGGAAGTCCTTGGATGGGAATTCATGCATCACAAGCGGCTCGAACGGGAATGGTGCGTCCGTCACTTCAACTGTCTGTGCCTGTCCGCTGAACGCCAGACATGCGATGGCTATGGTGAGTATGATACGTTTCATTGCATTTTCAGTTTTTCAAAGTTGTGATAACGGCGGACTCTGTCCCTGCCGGGATGTCATATTCGTATCCGCAGGCATACACGTCCTCGTGCCATATTTCGAAGGACCTTGTCGGCCCTTCGTAATCCTTCGGGTTGGTTGACCAGATCTTGAACTCAGGCTTGCAGCCTTCCACCCTTATCGTCAATTCCTTTCCGTTCTGGGTGAGCACTATGCAGTCGTCCTTGATCTCCGGCGTCGCACGTGTGACGAAAGACCAGCGTACATGAGCCGGAGCATCGGTATTGGTGCGTATGGAGTCGGTCACCTCGAGATAGCTTTCATCTCTGATGAGAGCGGTCCTCGACCCGTATTCGATATCATCCATGAAGGTGTCGTTGAAATACATGGTACCTCCTATGCGGCCGGGCTCATCCACCGTTTCACCGAGAGATGCGTATCCTGCCACATTGTGATCCTTGTCATTGATGGTCAAAGTGTTGTGGAAGCGGTTGTTGTACTCGATCATCTGGAAGCGGAGGGCATTCTGTTCCTTGCTGAAGAGCTTTTCTCCCAATGGATGAAGGTGTTTCTCAAGATAAGAGTATTCTGTATGATATATGTCGATGCCCCAGCGCTCGCCCTGTGACTCGTATATGAATTCACCGACATCCATATGTCCGTGCGAAGCCTTTCCTATGCCGCCCTTGAATCCGAGATAAATGTCATCCTTGGCCCATCCTGTCCTTGCAATGATGAGCGGTGCGGTGCCTCCTCCGGCGAAGAGCCTGCGTGTCGGCTGCTGTGTGGTGATGTTGCCTACCTTGTGCGCCGCCGTGAGCAGCATGACGATACATTTGTCCAAGGCATATGCATCCTTGCTTTGGGCATAAGCGACCTCGTTGAACAGGAGTTCAGGCTGGTTGAACCTGGCGGCAAAATACCAGAGAGCCTGAGACGGCCCCACAATTTCATTGCAGTCCGAATAATTGAAGCCGAGACCTGTGTTGCCTGTCGTGAAAGCCTTGTACCAGCCTGTCTTGCTGAAATACTCATTGTCACCCAGGCCGAAGTCAGTCCCGAGCGCTGTCTCCAGAGCCTCGTTCAGGTATGTCTGGTACCCCGTTCCATAGCGCCAGTAGTTCGGACCTTCTTCATATATGCCGCTCGGAGCGTAGATGCCTTCCACCGCCGGCTTGTTCGAGTACACTGCATCCTTGATCACTCTGATGCATTCGTTGTCGATCTCGCTGTCCTGGCCCTTGTATATGGCCAGCGCGGCGCAGACAAGTCCGCCGTTGCATACCTGGTTCCAGTTGATCCTGCTGCCGTACCACCATCCGTTATGACCGTTCTTGCGCTCGCGGAATCCCAGGGTGTAGAGCGCCTCCTCTATGGTCTCTCTGGATTTCTTGTCCAGCTTGTCATACAGCCAGTCGTAACCGAAACCGACTCCGAAGCAGATCGCTGCAGTCAGGAGGAAACTTTTGTCAGGGATCCAGTCCTGGAATGCGCAGAGGTCGAGCATGGCGTGTTCCGCAACTTTGAAGTACTTGATCTTCCCTGTCATCCGGTACGCGTATGAGGTGGCGATGATGGCTCTCTGCACCTGTTGAGGATTTGTCTTGAAGGCCGTGCCTTCGTTGATCAATTCATATTTGACCCGGGCTGAATGCTTGACCGCCTCATCCGCAACCGACATTATCTGCCGGTGGATTCCTGTGACGCACGGGTTGGTGCCGGCCTCTATTTCGGCCTTTATTTCCGCGAGGAGTGCGTCATCCATGTACAATCTCGGATGGGCCTTGGCCGACAGGATGCTGAAATCGAAGTTGTCGACAACCGGATCCGAAGTGCTCGGCTTGCATGCGGAAGACAAAGCCTGCGGATATGCCGAAACCGAGAAGAGCGTCAGCATCAGAATGATAAGCGGTCTTTTGAACGGTTTCATTTCACGAATATAGGAAAAATCTCAATTTTCGTAGTATCCTGAGATATTGCCACGGCGATGGCGTCGCCAGGCTTGAGGCCCTTTACCACTCCCTTGTCAGATACGGTCGCCACGTCCCTCGTGAGTTCCCAATGACCATCGTGCTGTTTGTCCTTGATGAACTCCTCGGTACCAGCGTCATAAGAGAACCATGTCGCGTCCTTGCCCATGGACGATTTCAGCTTCGCTTTCCGTCCGGCCTTGATGCGTACTCCGTCGAGATGATACTTCCTGTCCGATCCGTATCCCAGACGGATGCGGTTGATTTCCTTCTTCCCGACGGACACATAGTCGAACGCCTGATCATGCACTGAATTGCTCCTGCCGACCGGATCCTGGACCCTGTACGGAGTCCGGTTCCCGTTGCTGTAGTGGGCGTCCGATGCCGTCGAAGTCCAGAACACGCCGTGGCGTATGGTCTGGAAATCGTGGTGGTTGTGGCCACAGAACACCATCAGGAGTCGTCCGCCGTCCGCGATGCGGTCCACTTCCGCAAGCAGATTGTCAAACGCTTTGCTGTAGCCCTTCATGGCGGCGTCGACGTGCATCATTATGATGAACGAGTAGTCCTCGGGGGCTTTCGCTACCGCCTCATCCCTCAACCATTCCAGCTGCACCTCACGCACTCCTTCCTTCGTGCCGAGCGGGGCCTGCTGACATACGGTACAGTCATCGGTGTCGAGGCATATGTATCGGATCTTGGATTCCGGCTCGTCATGGTAGAAATAGCAAGCTCCCCGGTCTTCAGCGTTTTTCACGATAGTTCCACGCATCTGGGAGTCGTAGAACTCCGCTGTCTCTTCCTGCGAAATGGTTTCGCCCCTCGTCTTGTCATGGGAGCGGTAGTATATGTCATGGTTACCGCGCATGCAGTACAGATCCGCATCCGCCGTGATCCTGTGGAACAGGTCTTCCTGCAGCCACTTGCATTCGGCGATGCCGTCCGTGTATGCCGGCATGAAGTCCCCTCCGAAGAACACTTTCGGGCTCCGGTCGCCTTCCAGGACTACATTCATCATCTCCGGAGCATGCTTACCGTTGGACTTGACATGGGTGTCGGTCCAGAAAATGAACCCGTCGCGCTGGCCATTGCGCAGCTCGCGTATTTCCGCCGCCTTAGTCTCCAGGATGCCGTCATAGCTTGAAGGCAATTCGTTCCATGAATCGATGGCGCGGACCGCGATCTCCTGCAATATCGCCGCCTGCTCGTCCGTGACCGGCCTTATCCCTTCCACGTCATCTACCCTGTATCCGTTGCCGAGCACTGAGTAGCCCTTGTTGGAGAACAGCCTCTGGAACCAGGTGCAAGCCGCAAGGTATCTGCCGAGATTGAAAGACATGTGGTAGCCGTCCCTTGTGAGCTCATTGGCACCCTTCGTGTTGATGCGTGCGTCGGCACGTGCCATCACCACTGAGGTTCCGCATGGGATGATGTTGGCGGAGCCGCTGATCTGCGGTATCTCCGGATCCGCGATGAGTTCTTTCGTCGATCTCTGGATGCATTCCCACATACCGGCCGAGGTACCGTCATAATCGTAGGCGTGCATGCGTTCTGTCAGTCTCTCCTTTTCGAATCTGCCGCCTTTCTCGCAGAGGATCGAGTATGGCCAGAACATGTTCCAGAGTATCACCGGGGTGCAGCCGAACTTCTCCTGCTGCTTCTCATTCACGACGGCGATAAACTTGATCAGGTACTCCCTCGCTCCGGAGGCCTTGAGGTTACCTTCGCCTTGCGAACAGTCCTGGAACACTACCACGTCCCATTTCCTGGACTCCAGCGCAGTGGTGATGTCAAGTTCCTTGTCCGTGAATGCTGTTTCACCCGCCAGACATTCGGAGTAATAAAGTCTGGATTTCCCTTCTTCATAAAAGCCCCAGTGCTTCTCGAGCGAGCAGTTCGAGTAGATGAAGCGTCCGATGACGAGGTTATTGATCCCTGCGTCGGCGGCGATCTTCGGGAGGTATTCGGTGCCGTCGCGGCTGAAACTGTTACCGAATGTCAAAACGCAATAATCTTCCTGGCATAATGCCGGGAAGATGAATGACAATGCCGTAACTATGGAAAGGAGTAATCTTTTCATCGTTTATGGGGTTATGGCTCAGAAGAATCAGTGGCAGAGGTGCGCGGCTTGCTTCTCCAGCTCCTCGGCCTTTTTGATGTAGGTCCAGTCTCCGATGGTCTCCATCGGGTCCTTGAGGTAGTTCTTGTTGATCTTGATGAATCTCTTGCGGAGTTTGTGCGCGTCCTTCACGATGCCGTGGAAGCGTGACTTGAACGAATCCATGCTTGCGCGTGTGCCGGCCTCGGACTCGAACTCCCTTTCGGTCAGCTTGAATTTCAGGAAGTTGATCCTGAGATCCATCATCAGCACGAAATGCGCGAATTCCTTCTTGTTCTTCCTGGCCTTGAATGTGTCCAGACCTTCCTTGATCGCGAGGGCGGCATCAAGGTCTTCCTGGAGCAGAGATGCCTTGAAATTGGCGAACACTCTCTGCGTCTGAGGAGTGTTGAAATAATTCAGCATGACCTCCTGGGCTTTCTCGTCGAGACCGTACCTTTCTGCGCAGTATTCTCTGATGAATGCTTCCTTGTCGAATACTTCCTCGTCCTCGGTCGCTTTTGCGAATCCGGCTATGAGAATGTCGAATCCGGACAGAGGATACTGTATCCTGAGCGGCTGCATCGTGATTTCCTCACGATCCCAGCTGTTGCCCATGATGTAGGAATAAATGCCTGAAGAAGACCATGAGGTCTGGATGAGACCGCGGAATCCGAGCTTCTTCGTGAACGGCACATAATCGGACAGATTGTCGAAATGCTTGTTCCAGTATGTCTGGTAGATGTTGTCCGGGTTGCTCCTCAAAGCGGTCGCGCCCCACATCTCGATGCCTGTGTCGCTGACGTTCTCGAGAGGTCCGAAGAAATCCTTCTTCCATCCGTAGTTCCAGTCCATGACAATCAGGTCTTTCGGCAGCTTGTCGGCGGCCTCCGGGTGCTTGAGGATGATGTCTCCCCAGATGATTGGGGTCTTGCCGAGGTCGCGGACGATCTTGCACATCCTGCTGACATAATCCACGAAAAGGTCGGAAAGGCTTGACTCGGCCACTTCCGCCTGACAGTCGTTGCATGCGCCGAGAAGATAGGTCTCATCGCAGCCTATATGGAAATACTTGGACGGATGCATCTCCGCCACTTCCTTGAATATGCTGCTCACGACCGCGTTCGTGGCTTCCGCCTTCGCCTTGCTTGGGCAGAACTGCGAGTGCACGGTGGCGCTCTCCCTCACGTCGGCATAACGCTCGTGGTGGAGGATGTATTCGCTATGGCCGAAGCAGTTCTGGAGCGGAATGACTTCTATGCCCTTCGATGCGCAGTATGCGATGAAGTCGGAAACTTCCTTCCTGGTGTACGAGAGCTTGTTGGACAAGCATGCGTTCTCCTCGAACGGGAAAGAACCTTCCCACTCCATCAGCAGGGTGTTCAGTCCGAGCTCCGCTTCTCTGTCGGCCAGTGAGTACAAGGCATCCATGGTCATAACCTGGGCCTTGAGGTCCACGTGCATGCCACGGAATTCGTATGGAGACTGTGCCTTCGCCACGCCGATGCATGACATCAGCAGCGCCAAGGCGGCGATTATCTTTTTCATGGGTCTTATCTGCTGATGAGTGATGCGCTGTCCTTGTCTACGAAGAGTGTGCAGTCCCTGTGCGTGCGGAGTATCGATGCCGGGCAGGCGGAGACGATAGGGCCGTCGCAGGTGCCCTTGATGGCGTTGGCCTTGTTGATGGTAGGTACGATGGCGTAGAGCTTTTTCACGAAGAGCAGCTCCGGGATGGTGATTGTGAACGCTCTTGTCGGGACATCCTCGAGACGCGCGAAGCAGCCGTCATTGACCTGCTGCTGGATGCACATCGGATCAAGGTCCACTGTCTTGACTGTGAGCGGATCATCGAAGAATGCGGCGCAAGGGTCGTTGAAGGCCAGGTGGCCGTTCTCGCCGATGCCGAGGAACACGATGTCGATCGGGAAGGCGTGCAGGAGATCGCCGTAGCGCTTGCATTCGGCCTCAGGGTCTGCGAGCGGATTGATGTAGTTCACTGACTTGAACTCGTGTTTGGAGAATATCCTCTCCCTGAGGAATTCGCCGAAGGACTGCGGGGCGTGCGGGTCGATGCCGATATATTCGTCCATATGGAACGCGTTGACCCTGCTCCAGTCGATGTCGTAGGTGTTCAGGCTGGCAAGAAAGTCGTTCTGCGACGGAGCGGAGGCGAATACGATGTTCACTTCCTCCTTCTTGGCAAGCAGTTCATTCAGGTAATTGGCGATTTCAGCTGCGGCGACTTCGCCGAGTTCTTTTCTTGTGTCGGAGATGGAGACTTTGAGTCTTCCTTTGGTCAATCTTGTTGTCATGATGGTAAGTTGTTTTCCGAAAGTTAATGAATTTTGGATTCTATATCGACAACCATCATTTATTTTGCATCTATTTGAGCAGAAATTTCAGTTTCGTGGCGCCGTTTCAAGCTGATAAGCAGAAATTTATTGTCAAATTTGCAATATGAAAAAACTGATAGCCATCATTTTATGCCTCATGCCGCTCGGACTTGCGGCTCAGGTGCGCATTACGGAAGAAGACAAGGCCCGCGCCAAGGATCTCGTGGGCCGCATGACCCTTGAGGAGAAGATCAGCCTGCTCGGAGGAGTGGACAAAGGATTCACGAGCCGCGCCATCCCGCGCCTTGGCATCCCGTCAGTCAATTTCGCCGACGGGCCACAGGGCGTCGGCAGGACGGACAAGGGAAGCACGCTCTTCCCATGCGGCATGTCCGTGGCCGCCAGCTGGAACCGCGAAATCGCGTACGGCGTGGGCCGGGGCATAGGTCTGGACGCCAAGGCATACAATGTCGGACTGATGCTCTGTCCTGGAGTGAACATCTACAGATTCGCGCTCTGCGGCCGCAATTTCGAATATTACGGCGAGGACCCTTTCCTGTCCGGAGAGACCGCTGCGGAGTATATATCGGGTATTCAGGACCAGGGAGTCGCCGCCACGGTGAAGCATTTCGCGCTCAACAACTCCGAGTTCGACCGCTTCTGCCTGAGCTCCAACGCTGATGAGAGGACCAAGAACGAAATCTATTATCCTGCGTTCAAGAAAGCTGTGCAGAAAGCCGGCGTGGGTGCGGTGATGACCGCCTACAATCTCGTGGACGGCGTACATGCTTCAGAGTCTGAGGAGCTGATGCGCACGCTGCGCGGATGGGGGCATGAGGGCATCATAATGTCCGACTGGACCTCCGTCTTCAGCACTGTGGAGGTGGTGAGCAGGGGAGTGGACCTTGAGATGCCGTCCGCCCGCCTGATGACATACGAGTATATCAAGCCGCTGCTGGACAACGGTGTGCTGCAGGAGTCGCAGATCGATGCGAAGCTTGTGCATATCCTCCAGACTTTCAGCGCTTTCGGTCTCCTTGACAAGCAGACTGCTCCGTTCGAGCAGACAGAGGACTATGATGATTATGAGTCGCGTGAAGCCGCATACCGCGCCGCGCTCGAGGGACCTGTGCTGCTGAAGAACGACGGCCTGCTTCCGTTGAAGAAGGGACGCATCGCCATCCTCGGCCCGAATGCCGACAAACTCCCGCTCGGCGGGGGCAGCGGTCAGGTGACCATACGCGAAGGCCGGCTCACGACCTTCTTCCAGGGCCTCTGTTCGCTTGGCCGGAAATACAAGATCCAGCTGGTCCAGCCGGATGACGCAGGTATCTACGACCTCACGCAGATCGAGGGTGCGGATGCCGTCATCGTGGCTGTCGGCTACGACAAGATGACTGAGAAGGAGGGCCGCGACCGCACATTCAATCTCCCGGAGGGACAGGACAGCCTGATCCTGGCCGCCTCCCAGGTCAATCCCAACGTCATCGCATGCATCAACGCAGGTGCTGAGATCGACCTGTCGGTTTGGGGCGACAAGGTTGCGTCCATACTCATGATGTGGTATGGCGGTCAGGAGTCCGGAAGGGCGCTCGCCGACCTCGTGAGCGGCAAGGTCTCTCCGAGCGGCCGTCTGCCTTTCACCTGGTGGGGCGACCTGAGCAAGTGCAGGAGCTATCCATATTACCAGCGCGCGAGCCTGGTTCAGGATGAGAAGCGCCAGTGGCGCTATGATTCATACCATCTCTGCGAGTATCGAGAGGGCATCTTCGTGGGGTACCGCGGAGCTGACGACGGCAAGCACAAACCGCTTTATCCATTCGGATACGGACTTAGCTACGGCACCTTTGACTATTCCGGTGCGTCTGTCACTCGAGTCGGGGAAGGTGCTCTTGTAAGCGTAGATGTGACTAATACCGGCAAGTACGCCGCTTCCGAAGTGGTGCAGCTGTACCTTTCCCCGGAAGGGTCCGATGTCATCAGGCCTGAGAAGGAGCTGAAGGGCTATGAGAAAGTTCTTCTGCAGCCGGGACAGACCAGGACTGTCACCATAAATCTTGATGCTGATGCTTTCAAATATTATGATATCTCTGCTCACGACTGGGTTACGGACAAGGCTGATTTCACAGTGCTGATAGGTTCTTCTTCCGAGGATGTCAGGGCCAGATTGCCGATCAAGGCGGCTGACAGTCCTTCCAAGTAGTTAGCTGGAAATAATAAAAACAGCCTTGTGCCATCCGCACAAGGCTGTTTTTATTAGAGTTGGATAATTTCGTTACTCTTTCACGTATGTGCAGGTGATATCGCCGTTGATGGGGCCTGTACCAATGATATAAAGGGCGAAATATGCAGTGTCAAGTTTCTTCTTGGTGAAAAGGTTGTACCATGCATCGGCGTCATCTGGAGCGACGCCCCTGAGTCTGCAAGGGAAAGCCACTTCTGTTTTTGTCCTTGGATAGCTGTCTTTGATTTCCCAGCTTCTGTTGTTTGAAAGTGAGCAGAAGTGGACACTGTAGAGATAGTAGCCGTCGAATGCGTCAGGGAACTGGAGATATCCGTAGTCTGTGACTTTGCTGCTGCCTTTGTAGTAAGAGGCAACGATTCTGTTTTTAGCAGAATCTCCATACCAGCCTGCATTTCCGGCTTTTGTGAATCCTTCAGGACGATTGGCATCGGTGAATCCCTTGAGTATGAAGTCATGTCCGTCCACCGTAATAGGGAGATCCTCCCATAAAGCTGTCTCGGAGTCAATGTGTGACGAACCAATGGCTTTGATAGCCTCGCTGACAGGCAAGGTGATGACCTTGCAGTCCTTGAATGTGAGGTTGCCTTCGAGATCAGGAATGGTGTAGATCTTGCCGCTTTCAAGTACATTGGAGTCCTTGATCGTCTTGTGGGCTATCTGACCTGCCATGTTTGTTACTATGAGCTGAGGATTCTGGAAACCCTTGGATTCACTCAACTTGTCGCAGCCGTTGGCTGTAGGGAGTACGGCGAGGTAGTAGTCTCCAGGCTCGAGTGCGGAACCGTTCTCGTTCTGAAGCGTGGCCTCAGGACTTAGAATGTAGGAGTGGCATAGATTTATGTTTGCTTTGTAGAGGCTGAATTTACCTGTCAGAGGGTCGCCGGATGAGGTGCTGACAGTGATGGACTTGATGTCGGTCATGGAGCCTGGCACCGTTACCTTGATGAGGGCTACGTCGCTCTTGAGGCTGGCCGAGCAGCTGTTGCCGCTGACAGTGACTGGACCTGAGGATACGTTGTAACCCTTGCCGAACGTGCCTTTCACGGCATACTGTATTGTAGGAAGCACGTTGCCTTCATACATAGGAACTTTTTCGCTTGGGGCATCGCCGTTGAACAGTTCTTTGGCCTCGGTATCGAAGTAGGACTTCCTGGACTTGCTGTATTTGAAGCCGCTGATGACAGGATATACAACGGATTCAGCCTTGTATGTGTCTGTGATCTGTCCCTTGAAAGCTCCTGAAGCAGCTCCGTCCTCACCGATGTAGGTGAAGGTGTTCGCATTGTTCTTGGTGTCGATTACGGTGATCTGGTCACCTGTGTTCCACACAAGCTTCTGTCCGTCGAAGGCTACCTTGGTGTCGGCGCCTGTAGATACGTTGATGATTACGTCAACCATTTTGCCGGGAGTTTCGAACTCCTCTTTGGCGCAGCTTGCAAAAACCGTTGCAGCTGCCATAATGAGAATGCTGATCTTTTTCATGACTCACTGTGTTGGTTAGAATGAAAACTCGTCTCCCGGGGTGAAATCCTCGAATCCGAAGGTTCCATCCAGGCTGGTGGCGCAAAGCCCCTGGTCAATGATTTCGCTGACTGTCTCGCACTCCGGTGAGACATAGTCAAATTTTAATTTTTTTTCTTTCATAATGGAAGATTTTGTTGGGTTAGTTGCATTGTATGAATGTGGTAGTCACTTCTGATGTCGTCCCTGCGGGGATCTCGTATTCGTATCCGCACAGTTTCGCATCCAGTACTTCTTCGAAACTTCTTGTAGGTCCCGGCGGCCAGTCTTTCGGGTCACTTGACCATTTCTTGAATTCAGGCTTGCATCCTGACACCCTGATTTCCATCCTCTTTCCCTTCCTTACGAGGGTTATGTGGTCGTCGTGTACTTCCGGTACCGCTTCAGTGAGCAGTGTCCACCGCACCTTGGCCGGGGCACCTGCTTTGGTGACGATGGCGTCAGTGATCTCGAGATGGCCGTCTTTCAGCAGGGCTGTCCTCCTGGCGGACTGCAGGTCTTTGAAGAAGACAGGCGTGAGCTCCATGGTGCCGCCAAGACATCCCGGCTCGTCATAGCTTCTCACAATAGTTGCTTTCCCTGACACGCAATGGTCCCTGTCGTTGATGGTCAGGGTGTTGTGACAGCGGTTGTTGAACGGCAGCATCTGGAAACGCAAGGCGTCCTGGTCCGTGGAGAACAAGCTTTCGCCATACGGCTCAAGCCCCTTCCTGGCGGCGCTGTATTCTGGGTGGTCATAGTCGGAAGCCCATCTGATGCCGTCAGCCTCGTATATGAATGAACCTGCGTCCATATGGGCGTGAGCGATGTTGGCTCTGCCTCCCTTCAGACCGAGATATTGGTCATCGGCCGTCCAGCCTGTCCTCGCCATGATGAGCGGAGTGTCTCCGTATGCCGTATACACGAGCTCTTCCGGAGCTTCACCCTTGGCGAACATGCCGAGCTTGTGTGCGCACCATATCGTCAGCAGAGGGCATCTGTCGTCTTCATAGGCATCCTTGCTCAAGGCGAAGTCCACCTCCTTGTGCAGCAGTCCCGGGTTGTCGAACCTCTGGGCGAAATACCACAGGGACATGCTCGCGCCCACTTCAGCATCACAGTCTGCGTAGTTGAATCCGAGTCCGGTGGGGGCTGTGCTGAATATCTTGTACCATGCGGTTTTCTTGAAATTCTCCCTGCTGCTCATGCCGAAATCCGTGCCCAGTGCGTAAAGCAGAGCTGCGTTGGTCATGGTCTGGAAGCCTGTGCCGTATCTCCAGTAGTTCGGACCCTCGTTGTAGGCTCCGTCCTGGCCATAAATGTTGTCAAGCACGTTCCTGTTCCATCTTATGGCGTCTCTCAGCGCATCGGTGCATTCCTGGTCTCCGGCGGTGAAAATGCTCAAGGCTGCAAGTATCATGGCGCCGTTGCATACCTGGTTCCAGTTCATGGGATTCGCATGCCACCAGATGTTGCCCGAATCGTTCCGGTGGGCGAGTCCGTATTCCTTGATCCTGCTGACTATCAAGCTTTTCTGCTCTTCTGTCAGTATATCGTACATCCAGTCATAGCCTACAGCCAGCGCGTGCATTATGTCCGCAGTAGACAGATAGTGCTCCGGCATCCAGTCGGGGAATCCGCAGAGATCCATCATGCAGGAAATTGCGTAGTCGCTGTACTTCTTGTCTCCTGTGTATCTCCATGCGTATGAGAGCCAGATGATTCTGTGAATGCCAGTACCGAAGTAAAGATATCCGCCGTAATCCTTGTAATTGATCTTGCGGATTTTCCTCATCTCCGTATTGGCTAAATTCATTATCTGATTGTGGATGCCGCAAACATACGGGTTCGCTCCTGTCTCCACGTCAGCCTTGATGGCGGCGAAGTCATCGTCATCCACAAACAGCCTCGGATGCTTCTTGGCTGCAAGGGGCTCGAAATCGAAACCGCCGACCGTCGGCACCACGAATTCCTGCCTCTGCAGACCATCCTCCGCCCCAGTGAAGTTGATGACCTTGCCTCGTCCGGCATCGCAGGCTTTGGTGGTGGTCTTTTCCGCCCATGACTCGTCCGTATAGTGATAAACCAGCTTCAGCCCGGACTGGAATGAGGCAGGTGCAAGCAGCAGGTAATAAGTCCCAGGATCCATGGCCGAGCCGTCGGCGTTCGCCAGACTCACTTCCTTGCCGTAGGACGCGTCGATGACAGGTATGCCTTCCTCATCTATGGAGATGAAAACAGCTCCGCTGATCTTCTCGCCTCCGAGTCCGCTGAGAGTTACCTTGACCACGTCGGTCTGCGTGAGTTTGAACTTGATCGCGGAGACTGCATTGCGCATCGTGAAAGGCCCTCCGGCATTGTCGAAGGATGCCACGGATATGGCTGCGGTCGGGTCGAACCCTCCCGGGCCAGGTCTCTGGATCGTCGGAATGTTGGATGTCATCACTCCGGAATTGCATTTGGTTGTGCTGCAATAAGGATAGAGAGCGTAGTTTTTCTCTGAAAGCGTACCGGTACCGGTGAATCTTGCGGATCTGCCGGAATCCTCCGTGGTGAAGCAGTATCCTTTGCTTCCGGAGAAAACGCTTATCTGGTCGCCGGACTGCCATGCCACACTGTAGCCATCAGCCAGCAAGGCGGTCTTGGTCTCGTTGAAAGTCACTTCCAGCACGATTTCACCGGCTTTCTCCGCAGGGGAATCGACGACGAAGTCCGTGCAGGACGCGAACGCCGCACAGACCATCAAGCCGTAAAGTGTCTTTCTGAGTTTCATCTTGTCATTTGTCTTCAGCCGGAGTGACTACAACGGTCTCAACTCCAAGTGCCCGGCCAAGTTTCACGAGTTCATCTGCGTGGTGGCCGATGCCCAGGGCGAAATGGTGGGTCGGACCTTCCATCACCCAGTCGTGCAGGAAGGTCCGGACATCAGGCTCGAACCTGCCATGGGTGTTGGTGTTTCCTGTCGCAGGGATCTTTCCTGCCATGGATTCGCCTTCAGCGACTATGAACTTGAACTGTCCGTCTGCCTTCAAGCCTATGGACATCATGGTGATAGGACCTTCCTTGATGTTGAATTCGACTCCCGCACCCTTGCCTGGCTTGCCGTGATATGCTTTCAAGGACCTCAGGACAGGCTTGGCGGATGCTATGTTCAGGTGGTGCGGGCCATCATGACCGACAAGCACCGTGTTGTTGTCGAAATCGATAGGGTGGAACTCCGCGAAGCTGCCTCCGATGTCGAGACGGTCGAAGATCATCATCGCTATGCAGTTCTTGAGGTCGAACTCTCCGCACATCGGGAATCCTGCCGCGGTGAGAAGTGAATTGCCGACGATGAAGTTGGTCACCAGTTCGCGTGTCATGGAACCCTGTTCGCCTTCATAATAGTAGGCGAGACCGTCCAGATTGCGCTTCTCGATGAATTTTTCGAGAGCCACCGCCGCCTTGGCAGCAACATCGAGGTCTTTCTCGGTGAGTTTTTCCGTCCATGGGTCTGATACCGGCACAGGGGTGTCGAAGAATTCGAGTATCCTCTTCTTCATTGCCTTGACCTCTTTCTCGTCAGGTTCGCGGTAGAACGGTAATATCTCGTCCGGCTCACAGAGCGCCACGTGGCAGCCGAATGTCCTGGAGACGGCAGCAGGGTCCACCTGCATGTCGTACATGGCCTCCAGCACATGCCCCATCAGGCCGATGCGCGCTCTTCTGAGGTCGTGCAGCACATGGGAGACTGAGCACCACTGGCGGATCTGCTCATCAGCCTGAGCGTCTCCTTCAAGCTGGCCTATGATGCAGTCGCAAACCGGCTTGCCGAAGCGCTCGGCCACCCCCGTGAATTCAGGGACGGAGCAGAGGTCGTCGTTGTATAGCTGCATCCTGACAGTGGCGTGTTCGTAGTCAAGCTTGGAGTCCGGCTGAAGTGCGACAAGCACTATAGGGACGTTCAGTTCGCGGACGAATGTCGCGAAGGTTGAACTGGTGGCGTAGGTGACCATGTCCACGAAGAGCAGGTCGAGGTCGGCCGCTTTCATGGCCGGTACCATGCCGTAGGACTCGCTCGAATTGGACACCAGACCGAAATCAGTGACTTCGACCCCGTATCCGCCGATCTTCTCGACGAACTTGGCCGTCTTGGCGTTCATCTCATCCTTGAGCCCCGGGCACTGCGCCCAGTAGGTGTCCAGTCCTACAGAGACCACTCCCACGTTGGCCGTGAGCGGTTTCCGTCTTTCTATCTTCAAATTCTCGCCGTAGCTTGCGGTAGAGACCAGCAACAAGGCGGCGAGAGCCGGTATGATTCGTTTCATTATGAGGATTAAAGTATTCAAAGTTCAGGTTTTATTGATAGAAGAAGTCGTTCTGGTCTTCTTCCGTGAGCGCCATGTTCGTCACGAGTTCGTGGTGCGGATACGGCAACATCATCACTTTCCTTATGAAATCCGGGTCGGAAGGAGTGTCGCATCCGAAGCAGTAAAGTCCATTGAGGACAGATTCCATGCATGAAAGGTGGATGACCCTGTTCATAGGGAAGACCACGTTCTCCACGAACCATGCGGCGCCGTGGCGTCTGAGGTCGAAATACTCCTGGTTCTCACCGTGCCTTTCGAAGAGGTGCTCCATCATGATGGCGTTGACAAGTCCCATCTTGCTGCCGAACTGTCCTGGAGTCCAGTCTGCAGGCTGTACAGCCGGGCTGGAAGGGTCGTCGACAGATTCCCTGGCCCTCTTGAGTATCGCGTTGACATAGCGCAATGCATCTTCCTCCCTGTCCAGGTAAGCGCAGGCTTCCGCCGCCCAGAGATATATGTCGGCCATCCTGAGGATGTAGGTGTCCGCACAACCTCCGTCAGTGTTGAAGGTCGGGCTGTAGTACTTCCTGAAGAAGTGGTAGCTGCCGTTACCCGTGGTTCCCGTCTTCAGCGAAGAGTAATTCGGGAACATGTTCTTGAGTGTCGTCGTCTTGCCGTAGTTCTTTTCATCCCACGACACAGCCTGGGTGAATTCATAGGTGGCCTTCAATCTAGGGTCGTCGGAGGCTGTTCTGATCGCACTGTTCTTGCTGCAGAATTTCGTATTACCGTGGATTTCGTTCCATTTCTGCCAAACCCAGGCGGCCGGACGTGTCTTGCCTGCCGTGGAATGTGAACCGGTCATTGATTTGCTGCCATATGGGTGTTTCCACAGAGTCCAAGGAACATATATGTTGTTGGCGTCAGCAGTGTTGCTGTTCTGGCCCACGATGATGCGTTCACGGCTCCGATAATCTTCCGGATGATTCTCCGGATCCCAGCGGAACAGATTCCTGAAATCAGGCTCGAGCGCATATGGGCATGACGGGTTGTCTATGAGTTTCTCCGCTTCCTTCAAAGCTGCTTCCCACGCGTCTTTGGCGGTGTTCAGACCAATAGATTTCAGTACCGGATGGTTCAGTGGGCTTCTGCCTTCCTTTGTCTGATCATAGAACTGGTCCTCAGTATCCTCCATCATGCTGGCGATCCATATATAGGCGCCCACCTTGGTGGCGGTGGCGGCTTCCCTGTAACAGCGTCCTCCGTCAGGATTGGCCGCATCCTGCTTTTCCTTGCTCCTCATGTATTTCTCCGCATAGTCCATCTCTTCGATTATGAACTTCACGATTTCCTGATATGGAGTCCTCTTGACGAAGGTCGCTTCGAGGCCGGAAGGCTGCTCCGTGACGAGCGGGGCGTCACCCCACAACCTCAGGATATTGAAATACGTATATGCACGGACGAACCTTGCCTCCGCTTCTATCTCTGTCTTGAACTCTTCGGACAAAGGGGATTCCTTGATTCCTTCGAGGACTGCATTGCAGGCGTTCACCGCTATGTAATGCGAATTGAATATGGTGCTGTTCTGGCTGCTCGCCGCATAGAATGTCGCATAATGGCACTGCTCATACTCTGATGTCGTCTGGGTGCCCTTCCATATGTGCGTCTTGGACGCATAACCGAGGAATGTCGAAAATGCATGCTGGGTATTAGAGTATGACAGCCTCTGGTAAAGTCCCGTCATCGCGGATTCCGCACCGGCCTCGGTACCGTAGACTCCGCTTGGCGGCAGGCTTGTTCTCGGCTCTTCTGTCAAGAACTTTTCACAAGAATTGGAAACGAGTGCGGTCAATAACAATATTGCCGATATTTTAATAATGTTTCTCATCGTACGGTCTCTTAGAAGTTGAACTTGAGGTCAAAGCATAGCGTGCGCGCATTTGGATATGCACCGCTGTCCACACCTGTCTTTTTCATGTTGTTGAGGAATGTGCTTACGTTAGGGTCCCATCCTGAGTACTTGGTCCAGACATATACGTTCTGTCCGGCTACACCGAGGGTGAGTCCCTTGATCACAGCTTTCTTCGGCATTTTGAAACTGTAGCTGAGTCCTACATTGGAAAGCCTCAGGTATGAGGCATCCTCCACATATCGGTCGGTCACAAGGTATCTGTGCTGGTTGCTGTTCGCATCGAACAGGGCTATGTGGTCATTTGTAGGATTAGTTTCGGACCATGCGTCATAATAAGCCTCGCTGAGGAAATTCATTCTCTTCGGATGGTTGGAGTCCAGAAGCATGTTCTTTGAAGCATAAAGAATGTCCTTGCCCTGCTCACCCTGGAACTGGATGTTGAACGAGAATCCTTTGTATGAGATCGAGCTGCTGAAACCGTAGGTGAAATCAGGGTTCGAGTCTCCGATGACGGTCCTGTCATATTTGTCAATATATCCGTTGCCGTTCAGGTCCACATACTTGACCATACCAGGTGTGCAGACTTCACCCTCCGCGAGTCCTGGACCAGTCTCTCCAAGCTGGACGATTCCATCCGTAAGATATCCGTAGAAAACACCCATAGGCATGCCTTCGATGAAGATGTTGCCAGGGTTGCCGAGGTAATAGTCACCCTTGCCCAGGTCGGAGCCGAGCACGTAGTTCACGTTCTTCTTGCTGCCATCAGGGAACCACATGTCCATGGTGTTCGCTTCAAAGCCGAAAGACTGGAGAGTGTTCCTGTTGAGGGAGAGGTTGCCGTCAAGCGTCCACACGAAGTCGCCGATCTTGACAGGGACGGTCTGCAACGAGAATTCAAGTCCCTTGTTGACAATCAATCCGGTGTTCATCCAAAGGGTGCTGAAACCGGATGAGTACGGCACCTCACGCTGCTGCAGGAGGTTCGTGATGGTCTTGTGATATGCATCTGCTGTCAGTGTGAACCTTCCGTCCCACAATCCGAGGTCAAGTCCAAGGTTCACCTGGTCTGCGCTTTCCCATCTGAGATCTCTGTTGGCGAAAGTGGTCAGGAGGCTGCCCTTCTTGTATCCGGAATCGTTGAAATGGTTGGCGTAGACGACAGAACCATAAGTGACATAAGTCTGGTAGTTGGCGACATTGGCGTTTCCCACAAGCCCCCAGCCCGCACGAATCTTTGCCATTGAGATCACAGGGACATTGAACCATGGCTCCTGATTGATCCTCCATGCGACGGCGAAAGAAGGGAAGTGTCCGAACTTGTTGCCGCCAGCGAACTTCGAGCTTCCGTCTGCTCGGTATGTGGCGGTCACGATATACCTCTCGTCATAGTTGTATATCGCCCTGGCGAGGAGTGACAGTTCGGAATAGAAAGATTCGGTATATGACATTTGGAGGTTATCCGCCGAATTGATGTTGTCTATGCCGGCGCTGTACTGTTTGATATTGTCTCCATAAACTCTGTCAACCTTGGAGCCTGACTTGCCAAACACGATTCCTGCCGTGGCCGTGAGATTGTGCTTGTTCCATTTTTTTCTTGCGGTGGCGGTGTTGTCCCAGTTCCAATGGAATCCTTCCGTATAGTTGATCACTCCCAATGCTCCATCCGCGTTTCTGTTTACGGTTATACCCTTCCATTGTGTCCTTTCTCCGACTTTGTAGTCGCCACCTATCGAGGATTTCAGCGACAGCCATTTGACTGGTTTGTACTCCAAGGACAGCGAAGGTATCACTCGATATTCGACGCGGTTGGTGTAGGCGTCAGTGAGCCATCTTGCAGGGCTTGACCTGTTTTCCGGATCGTTGAGTTCCTCATCGTCGATTTCTTCATCTTCATCCGGGTTGACAGGAAGGAGAGGTCTGTATCTCTGGATACTGGTAATGAAGGAGGTGTTTGCATTCTGGGAAGAGCTGTTGGCGCTCTGCTGGTTGGACGTGGATACAGTCGAGAAGTTGACTTTGGCATTCAGCTCAAGCTTCTTCCAGAAAGTCTTGCTCACGTTCATCCTGGCGGTCAGCTGGTCGCTTCCTGTGTTCTTGACTATGCCTTCTGTCTTGTTGTAGCCCAGCGAGAAGTTGTAAGCCACTTCATTCGGTCTTCCGGATATGTTGAGGTAATACCTCTGTCTCGGAGCCACTCGGAAAGCATAGTCCTGCCAGTTCACGTCGACATATCTTCCTTGATCATATTTCTCGAGATATGTGCTGGCGTATTGGTCCTTCTGCCTGTAAAGGACCTCTCTGAGGAAGTTGATATATTCCTCTGTGGACAGGACATCCATCCTCTTGCTGACCTTGGCTAAGTCGTAGCCAACGCTGAACTTGATGCTCGGCCTGTCCTGGGATGCTTTCTTGGTGGTGATGAGGACGACTCCGTTGGCACCGTTGGCGCCATAGATCGCGGTCGCGGAAGCATCCTTCAATATCTCTATGCTTTCGATGTCCTGAGGATTTATGCCCAGGAGGTTGTTCACCTCTTCAGTTTCATCTTCATCCAGCAGGGCCGGACCGCCTGAAGGGTTGTTGGCGATGACGCCGTCAATCACATACAGAGGTT
The DNA here is from genome assembly GCA_045627265.1 of Candidatus Cryptobacteroides sp. Lineage (GTDB taxonomy): Bacteria > Bacteroidota > Bacteroidia > Bacteroidales > UBA932 > Cryptobacteroides. The sequence continues at coordinate 17,126 of JAZQNI010000003.1, read as the reverse complement.
CGTTGGAGCCGTTGAGCGAGGATGTGCCTCGGATGCGCAGAGCGACTCCCGAGTCAGGGGATCCGCCGCTGTACATTACCTGGACTCCAGGTGCGTTTCCGAGTATGAGCTGGTCGAGCGAAAGGCTCTGTGCCGCTTTGCTTTCGTCGATCTTGACCGAGGTCACCGATCCCGTGATGTCACTTTTCCTCATGGAACCATAGCCGATGACCACGGTCTCCTCAAGGCTTGTGGCATCATCCTCCATGATGATTTCATTGACGCCTGCCTTGGGCGTGAGGGTGACGGTCTTGTAACTGAGACAAGAGACGGTGATGTCGGATGACTTCACCTTGTCCGACAGCATCAGGATGAACTCTCCCTTGCTGTCCGTGATGGCGCCATTGCTTGTGGAGCCTTCCTGCAGGACTACCGCGCCGACTACAGGCTGGCCGTTACTGTCCTTGACGGAGCCGCGCACCGTCCTGCTCTGGGCGAAGAGGTCTCCGGTCCCGAGGGTCATGAAGAAAAAGGCCAATATGCAGATCAATCTGCCTGATATATCAGTTCTGTTCATTTCTCCGTGATTTAAAAGTTGATACCCGCTCCGATCATGAAGCTGCGAGGAAGAGCCATTGTGCCGTAATCCATGCCCATCAGGAGATTGGTCTCTCCGTAAGTGCTGACATTCGGGTTCCAGCCGGAATATGAGCTTACAGTCGCAAGGTTGGTGCCGCTGAGGTTCACGAACAGGTTCCTGATGGATTTGGACTTGATCGGGATGTCATAGCGGAGACTGACTCTCGACAGCCTGAAGTAATCGGCATCTTCCGCGTACTTGTCGATGTCATCCGACTTGTCGGCGAGCATCTGGTTCATGTTGTACAGCTGGAAGCCGGAAGCGTTCTCGGTCTGGATGTCGAGCGACAGGTCCCCGAATCTCATGGTGGTGCCAAGACCGCCGTAGTATGAAGGGACTCCGAAAGCCTCCTCACCGTCGACCAATGTCTTGCCGAAGGTTGAGACGAAGTTCATCTGCCAGTTGAACTTGGAGGATCTGACTATGTCCGCGCTGAGGTCCAGCTCCAGACCCTTGTTCTCGAGGGCGTATGAATGCTCGAACGCAGTGGTCCAGTCACTCAGGATCCAGAGATGTATGTCCTCTCTCTCCTTGGCGGTGAGGAACATGGTGTAATTGTCCGCTGTGTTCCTGCTGAATACGCTTACGCCCAACCTGATTATCTGGTCGAAGAAACCGAACTTGACGCCGGCATTGTATTCGTCGGTGAGAAGCCTGCGCCATCCCTGATAGTAGACTTCCGCTTCGCGTGCCACTTCCGGATACCCTCCGTCAGCGAACATGTATGCCATGCGGTATGGAGAATATACCGAATTGCCGGCCTTGCCATATCCCAGGTCCACTTCGAATTGCGAAACTGCATGTGACTCAGGGAAGATGGACTTCCTGATGTCCCAGAACACTTCTGCTGACGGATAGATTATCATCTCTTCGTCGAAGCGGTCGTTCTGGTCCGCTCTGACTGACACTCTGAATCCTGCAGCCTTGTTCCAGTCGTAGGAGAAATCGGCGAAGAATGCATGCTGGGAGTATTTCATCCTGTATACGGCGCTCTCATCGAAACTTTCGCGGAACACGAAGCCCCTTGCCTTGATGGCCGGAGTGAAGATGTTGCTGCCGTTCATCACGTTGTCGTTGGACTGGCGGAATGAGTACTCGGCACCGGCGTCGATCTCGATGTTGTTGCCTCCTGCGAAGTTCAGACCATATTTCAGACGGGAGTTCAATATGCCGAGGAACATTGAGGATGATGAGAGTGCCGCGGCGCGGCTGAATTTCTCACCCATGGTTGTCGTGTCATCATACCATATGGCACGACGCCTGCTTTGAATGTCCGCGCTTCCCGTCGTGATCCAGTCGAATCCCTTGAACGGGGAGATGGTGAGGTTGAAGTTATCGCTTGTCCTGACGAAGTCGCAGCCGTCCTCGAACCCCGCTATCCATCCCTCCGGGTCCGCCTTGATGCCATCCAGGCCTTCGATTCCGCGGAATGCCAGAGTGGCTGTAGGGACGCCGAAGTTCGCTCCCAGGCTGGTTTCCTGCTGCTTGCCTGCAGTGACGTTGAACCTCATCCCGAACTTCACGTATTTGTTGGCGTTCGCGTTGAAATTGGCCCGGAGGCCGCCTGTCATCATGTCTTCTCCCGGCGCAGTGCCGTTGAAGTCACGGAAGAAGGCCGAAAGCCTGAAATCGTTCTTGCCGTCGGAATGGTTGAACGCAAGGCTGTGGTTGTGGATGAAACCTGTCTTGAGGTATTCGTTGTCCACGCCCGGCGTGTTCACTCCCACGTTGCTCCTGAATTCAAACTTGTTGCCTTGCGGCTGTGCGCGCTTCGTGGTCACGAGTATGACTCCGTTCGCTCCGCGGTCTCCATAAACAGCCGTGGCTGATGTATTCTTCAATACCTGGATGGACTCGATATCCGAAATGTTCATGTCCTGGATGGACGAGAACCGTCCGTCGAATGAATACTCTGCGTAAACAGGCTGCCAGAACACGGACGGCATCTGGCATTCGTTCGACTCGAGGACTACTCCGTCGACTATCCATACCGGATTGCTGGATCCGCTGACGGAATTCAGTCCCCGGATGTGGGTGTTCAAGAGACTGACCAGTCCTCCTTGTGTCTGCGATACGTATACGCCGGAGACTTTGCCTGAAATAAGGGCTTCCGGATCGATGGCAGTGCCCGAACTGAATTCGAGCGAATCAACAACCTTGTCCTGACCAGAAAGCTGTCCGGAGAACAGCACGGCCAGAAGGATGGGCAATATCGTTTTTCTGCGCATAAATGTTTGATTGTGTTTAGTGTAAGTAGTCAGAAAACACTGACCTAAACAAAATTAGGTATTTTCGTAATCATAAATAGACTGCTATATATTTATTATATTTTTTTGAGCAGAAATTACATTTTCCTATATTTGCGGAGGGTACGGAACCAACTAATCTGATACTGAAATGGCAAGCAAGCAAGAGTATTACAGTCTTTGCCCGGACTGCACCACACAGACTGACACCATATTGAGCGTCGGTCATCTCAAGTTCAACAAGGGCGACAGACATCCTGCCGACATATTCCCGGAGAACCGCCTGTTTCTCGAGCATGGAGGCCGATCCCTCAAGTATTATCAGTTCGTTTATATCGTATCGGGGGAGGGATGGTTCAGGAACAGCAATGTAAGCCGCGATGTGCAGGCCGGTACGGTATTCCTGATCCGCCCCGGTGTATGGCATTCATACGCGCCGGACAGCGAGGTGGGATGGGAGTCATACTATGTCGAATTCTCCGGGCCCATATTGTCGGATCTTACGGAAAAACTCATCCCCGGCATCGACAAGGATTTCCTGTCCATAGGCATCAATCCGGAGATCAGAAGCATCTATCGCAAGATGCTGGATGCGGCGGCCTCGGATGATCCTTCAGCACAGCTCACCCTCAGAGCATACGTGTCCCTGCTCATCACCTTGGTGGCGAAGATGGCGAATCCTGATGATGATGACAAACAGTCGGACCGCTCCAAGATAAATGCCGCCATCAATTTCATGGAGGAGAACATAGCCGACCAGATAGACATTCCGAAGATCGCCGCCCGTTTCAATTTCAGCTATTCCCAGTTCAGAAGGGTATTCAAGGCCATGACAGGCGTTTCTCCGATGGATTTCCTCAAGAACATCCGGATACAGAAGTCCAAACATCTGCTGCTCACCACCAATCTGCTGGTCAAGCAGATTGCGATGATGTGCGGATTCAGTTCCGGAGAGTATTTCTGCAATTCATTCGCCAAGGATGTCGGGCTGACACCTTCCGAGTACAGGGAGAGGAAAGGCTCGGGGGAGCACGCAGAATGATGATTGTCAGCCTGTCAGGCTCGGGAGGAAGACGCTTGCTATCAGCACTGCGATGCCTGCGGAGAGCAGCACCAAGGTATTGCGTCGCACCCCGTGCCATTCCTTGGTCACCAGGCCCCAGAAATTGGTGAACAATATGTTAAGGGACATCAGCATGCACCAGCTGAATGTGACGAAGACCGGATGGTCGGCCATGATACCTTTCACCAGGCTCAAACCGAAGAACTGGCTGAACCAGAAGCAGCCCGTCATGATGCACAATCCCAGGTTGTGACGCCACAGGGATGCATCCGTGAAGTCGTGGTAGGATTTGTTGCGCAGGCTCATCACCACACAGTAAATGAGATTGGAGATGAAGCCTCCAGAGGTCACGAGCAGGGTTGCCGGCAGTGAAGCGAAGATCGGACGGGCCACCTCTGGAGCGATGCTTTCACCAGCCCACAGGCCTACGTTGAAGAATGAACTCATCACTCCGGAAAGCAGCACGACTGCCATGCCCTTCTTGAAATCGAATTCCTTGATGGACTTGCGGCTTTCCTCCGTCTGTCTCTGCTTGGTTTTGTCATATGCGGCCAAGGCGACAAGAGCGATGCCTGCCATCATGACTCCCACTCCGGCAAGAACCGGCTCCGTGAGTTTGTCCCCGTGGCCTGTGATCAGAGGTCCGAGGACCGATCCGCAGGCGCTGCATATGCCTATGGCTATGGTCTGTCCCAGAGAGATGCCCAGATATCTGATCGCCAGCCCGAAAGAGAGGCTGCCAATGCCCCAGAGCACGCCGAAACCAATGGTCCGCAGGCTGGTGCCCGGGTCGGAAAGGTACAGTGACATGAGCCCTTTTGGCGACGGCACTGCGAGCAGGGCGCATGCAAACGGGATGAGCAGCCATGCGAATATGCCCTGCACGATCCAGTAACTCTCCCAGTTCCAGTTCCTTATCTTTTTGGATGGAACGTAACTGCTGCTCTGGATGAAGGTGCCGAGAGCAAGTATGAGGATCCCAGGCAGGACCATAGTCTGCGCTACTTTCTCTTTATGGTCGTGACTACTTGGGACTTGGTGCCTGCAGGTATGTCATATTCATAGCCTACGAGGTTGGACCCGAGAGGCTCTTCATGATTTCTCGTCACACCCGGATAGTCCTTAGGATTTGTGGACCATGTCTTGAATTCAGGGGTGCAGCCGGTGACTGCAATGACCATCTTCTTGCCATCCATCTCGAGCTCGATGCCATCGGCAGCAAGTTTGACATTCGCATCCGTGAGCATTGACCATCTGACATGTGCAGGGGCGGTCGACTTGGTCTGTATGTCGTCAGTTATTTCAAAATAGCTGTTGTCCTTGATGACGGCTGTCCTCTTCGCTGAAAGCAGGTCCTCGTAGAACAAGTTTGTCATGTCCAATGTGCCTCCGAGTTTCCCTGGCTCCTTGAATGTCTCCGTCAATCTGGCATCTCCCGATACGCAGTGGTCCTTGTCATTGATGGTCAGCGTGCTGTGGAAGCGGTTGTTGATCGAGATGAGCTGGAACCTCAATGCGTCCTGATTTGTTGCGAAAAGATCCTCGCCGATGCTGTGGAGAAATTCCTTTGTGGGGCCGTATTCAGGATGCCCGAAGTCCGTGGACCAGCGTATGCCGTCACATTCGCAGATGAACTCTCCGCCGTCCATGTGTGCATGTGTCTTGTTGGCCCTGCCTCCTTTGAATCCCAGGTAGAGGTCATTCTTCTCCCATCCTGTCCTTGCCATTATGAGTGAGGTGGTGCTGTTCTTGCCTGAGAATACGAGCTCGGATGGCTTTTTGTCCACGGAGAAATTGCCAAGCTTATGTGCTGCATAGAGGTGCACGAAAGGCATTCTGGCATTGGTGTACAGGCTGGTGCTGGTGGCGTTGTAAGCCTCGTTGAACAGTATGGAAGTATCCTTGAATCTATAGGCGAAATACCAGAGATCCTGCTGGCCCCTCGCCGTTTCGGCGCAATCCGCATAGTTGAATTCGACACCCGTGTTGCCCTTGGTGAAGATCTTGTACCAGATGGTCTTCTTGATGCATTCGTAATTGCTCAGGCCGAAATCCGTGCCGAGTACATACTCGAGTCCGAGGTTCATCATGGTCTGGAACGATGTGCCGTATGCCCAGTAGTTAGGGCCTTCGGCATAAATGCCGTCCTCGTAAATGATATTGATGCATTTGGAGTTGCTGGCCACGGCCTCCTTGATCACTTCCGGACAGTCCGTGTCTCCCTTTTCGCAGATGGCAAGGGATACCAGCACGAGCGCGCCGTTGCATACCTGGTTCCAGTTGCTCGTGGTGTTCCTCCACCAATGGTTGTTGTCATCATTCCTGTGAGCGTAAGCGAATTCCCTGACTTTCGTCCTTATCAGCTCCCTCTCTTCCGGGGTCAGTTCGTCATACAACCAGTCGTATGCGAATCCCACCGCCATGCAAAGGTCCGAAGTCATGAGGAAACTGCCGTGTGCGTACCAGTCCTGGAAGCCGCAGAAATCGGCGATGAGCATCTTGGCGTAGTCGAGGTATTTCTTGTCCCCGGTCAGACGGTAGCCGTATGCCAGGTGGATGAGTCTGTGGGCGCTGGTACCCAGGTACAAGCCGTTGGCAGTTATTGTGTAATAAGCATGCTGCACCGTTTTCATCTCGTTGTCGAGATATTCCATGATCTGCCTGTGCATGCCAGAGACATACGGGTTGGAGTTGTTGTTGATTTCGGCCTTGAGCTCGGCGAAATCCTTGTCATTGAAATACAACCTTGGGTGCTTCTTCTCGGCGAGGAGATTGAAATCATAGTGCTGGATGTCAACCTTGGAATAATCGACCGGGTCAGGCTCACCTGGAACGTCAGGCTTGTCTGGATTGTCTTTGCCGCCGCAAGAGCAGAGTATCACCATCGCCGCAGTGGCGAAGAACTTGAGGTATTTTTTCATAGTGTTCATATTGATCGGACCTTAGTCGTTTCCAAATATAACTTATATGATTAGGATTTGTATATGACCAAAGAATATTTGCATTCATTTGAGCAGAAATTGCAGTGTGGGCAATTCTAAATGTCTACCATACACGCACTTCCCTTACTTTGCAGCATATGTCCTGGCCGTCAGGACCGGACACCGTGAGCGTGGCGGTGAACTGGTTGCGGTCGCCTTCGTATGTGTGGACGGGGTTCTGCTCCGTGCTCGTGGTTCCGTCTCCGAACTCCCAGAACCAGGAGTCGATCTTTCCCTTGCTGAGGTCGGTGAATTCCGCCGTACGCGATCCTTTCCCGACCGAATACTCCCATGCGGATTCGATCTTTTTATCCACCTTGTCCTCCAGTCCCTGCAGGATGAAAAGCCGCTCGTGGCTCGCGTTGCCGTACATGGTGTGGTATTTCGACAGATTCCAGAAAGCGTCCTTCGATTCCCCTCCATCGTAGTCGATCACAGCCCAGCAGAGACCGATCTCCTTGCCTTCGAACAGACGGCTTTCCCTGGAAGCCTGAGGCCCTTCAGGGCTGGCGTCGTCATATACGGTGATGTAGAACTCCATCTTCAGGACGCCCGGACCGCCGTCGGAGAAATCGTATGAATAAGCGTGGTTGGCGTATGGGAAGTCCTTGAGCCAGCCCTGCGGACCCCAGATCATCGCCCAGGATTTCCAATCCTCGGCCGGCGTCATGATGTGGTAGTTCTGCGCGTGGCGGTTCTGGAACGAGAAGAACTGCTCTCCCTTCGCGATGTGCGTCCCTCCAGAGAGGTCGCCGTCCACCACAAGCTCGAATGTGTCGTTCTTGAGACTGTGCCTCTTGAAGTCCCAGTAGTCATCGTATGCCTCGTAGTAGAAATACAGCCGGTTCAGGCCCTCCACCCAGCCCACCTTGACGCTGATGTCCAGATTCTCGGGGACTATGCCTTCGTACTTGCCGCTGTCATCCCACATCTGGTCCATGCCTATCACATAGCAGGCCGGGACCATGTCCCAGTCTTCGAAGGAGCCGTCGATACGCGGTATCGCGTCGTGCGGGAACTGGAACACCTTGAAGGCGGGACCTTCCGGCCGTTCCTGGGCGTCGGCGGTCAGAACTGACAGCAGCATGGATGCCGCAGCTGAAATGATGGACAGCATGTATTTCATCGTGTGCATTTGTTTTACTTTGTCGAATGTGTCTTCCTGTATTCGGTAGGGGAGCAGCCCACTTTCTGCTTGAACAGTCTGTAGATGTTCTCGTTGTCGCTGAATCCGGACTCCAGTGCAATGTCCTTTAGCGGCCGGTCGGTGCCGGCGAGCAGTTTCTTCATCTTTCCCAGCCTCAGCGAGGTCAGATACTGGAGCATGGTGACACTGCCGAACTGCTTCTTGAATCGCTGCTCGATGCTTCTGCGCGAAAGCGGGATGTCGGAAAGCATTTCGCCGAGCGCCCTGCCTTCCGGGAAGTGGGCGTTCATGTTCTCCACGACCTTGCGCACGTATCGGTCCCGTATGTCCATGCGCCTGGTGGATTCGCGCTCTATTATGCCCACGGGCCTGTCCTCGATCGTGAAAGCCTTGTGTGAACGGTCTTTCACCGCCTTGAATATCCTTGCGCCGACCTCGTATCCCAGCTTCTCGTAGTCCATCTTTATGGAAGAGATGCCCGGGGAGGTGATGCCGCAGAGGAAGACGTCATCGTCCACACCGAGTACGGAGACATCCTCCGGTACCTTGATTCCTATGCTCTGGCAGACCTCTATAATCATGCGCGCGTTGCGGTCGTTGCAGGCGAAGATCCCGACCGGTTTCGGCAGTTCCTGCAGCCACGCCGCTATCTTATCCCAGTCCGACTCCCTGTCGGAGAATGAGATGGCTCCGCAGAGCCCTCCCTGCACGGCGGCCGAAAGCCCGGCAAGCCTCGCATCTGACCATGCGCTGCCCTCGAATCCGCTGAATGCGACATGATCCAGGCCGAGACTGAGGAAATGGTCGGCCGCCATGCGGCTTATCGCTTCGTTGTTGCTGAACGCGGCTGATATGCCGCTTGCCGTGTGCGCGTCGGACCTCAGCACGATGGGGATCCCAAGCCCGTGGGCGGCATCGACGTCGATGCCCGGCCAGCTGCCGAATATCGCGTCCACCTTGAGGGATTTCGCCCTTTCGATGATCTCCACGGCATGCGAGCGCTCGTTGCGGATGGAGGAGGAAACCAGATAGAACACCCATCCGGCCTCTTCCTTGTTGTATTGGGAGATGCCGTGGACGAGCTTCCTGTCCGGATCTCGTGCCAGATCGCTCAGGAGCAAGACTGAAATCATGATTCCAAAGTTAATGGTCTTTCGCTAAATGTCAAAATATTTTCGTTTTTCTCGCATATTGTATAGCTGCGCCAATATATATTTGCGGACATGAAACGTATTGTAATCACTATCATCGCAGCGCTGGCCATGTCGCCGGTATGCCTGCATGCTCAGAAAATCGATCTGAACAATGAGCCGAAAGCCCTTGTGGAGCACTACAGGTTCGTAGGCCACCATATGGAGGAAAGCATGTGGAGCGCCCTCTACGGCGCGAAGAGCGGCAAGATCTACATCGGTCTCTGCACACATGCCGAAGCGGCGCACTTCTACGAATTCGACCCTGAAACGCAGACGATGAAGCACATCGTCGACCTCACCGAACTGCACGGAGAGAGGGGAGAGGGCATCAACACCAACGGCAAGATCCATGTCCGCATGGGTGAGGACGCCGAGGGGAACATCTACTTCGGAAGCCTCAATGAGGACACCGGTCCGGAGTGCATAGATCCGTCAAGCTACCTCGGCGCGTTCTGGTACAGATACAAGCCGAAGGAGGACAGGGTGGAGGTGCTCGGCCGCATCAGCCGGCATTTCGGCCTGCTCGGCATGGTGATGGATCCTCTCTACATGCGTCTCTACGGACTTGCTGAGGACGGCCATCTGTACATGCATGACATAGACGGCCAGTTCACCCGCGATCTGGGCAAGGTGGATGACTGGGATATCTGCAGGACCATATTCGCCGACGACGAGGGCAATGTCTACGGCTCTTTCCCTGTGGGCCAGATCTGGAAATACGACCCGAAGAAGGATGAGGTGCGCGACCTGCCGTCCATCCGTCTGGAATACGACAACCGCGTGCTTCCGAGGACCATGAGCAAGCCTATGATCGACAGGAAGGTGATATGGCGTGTGATTGAGTGGGATCCTGAGGAAAAAGTGGCCTACGGCATCGTGGGTGGCAATTCCATGCTGTTCCGCTATGATGTGCATGACGGCGAGGAAGGGCATATCGAGTACTTGACACCGCTTACCGCACCTCAGTACTGGAATGAAGACAATGTCCATCAGATACCTTTCGCGACTCTGACGCTGACCATCGCCGGGGACAAGATTTATTTCGCTCCCACGGCCTCCGGTTCATTCGACTATGTCGGGAACTCATGGGATGTCAAGGACGAGGAGAAATTCCAGGCCAAGCTGGCCGGAGGATTCTTCCCTCCTGTCACCTATCTGATATGTTATGACAAGAAGACAGGCACGCGCGAGTCCAAGGGCCTCATGGTCACCAAGGAGGGCAATCTCTGCTACGGTATGGGCGGAGCCTGCACAGGCAAGAAAGATGGCAAGATATACTTCGTCGGCGCCATCCAGGAGAATGACAAGGCGGAAGTCGCCGGAGAGGTCGGCCGCAGGTGGCCTTTCAGCATGGGACTTGTCGCTTATGATCCATCTAAATAAAAGGACAGATATGAAAAAACTGATAGCAATATTCGCGGCTCTTGCCGTTTTCGCAGTTCAATCTTCAGCCCAGAAATGCGTGAATCCGCATTTCGATGCGCAGAGGCTGGATTTCCGTGACCTGGGATATCCGGGCGCCACTGAGATACCGGCGGACAACAGCCCGGTGGTGGCCCTCCTGGGACATTCCAACGGCAGGGTGTATGGCGCCACCACAGGCAAGCAGTCATATCTTTTCTCTTATGACCCCAAGACCAACAAGGTTTATCCGCTCGGCCTGATTCCTGGTGCGAAGGGCGTGCATCATGCGATTGTTGAGGGGAAGGACGGAAAGCTGTTCATCGGCGGAGGCCTGAACGAAATCGAGCTGCTCGTCCTCTCCAAAGATATGCCTCATGGCCGCAGATCCATAGAGAATCAGCTCTGGGCCGACATCAAGGCCAAGTACGAAGGCTATGACGGCGGCCATCTCTACGTCTATGACCCTTCCGAGGGCGATTCTGACGTATATCTCGGCGAGGCGGAGGCGAAGGTCAAGGATCTGGGTGTCGCCATCCCCGGCAATTCCATCTATGCCATGACCATCGACCCGGAGTGCAAGTACATATACGGCATTTCGTATCCAGATGCGGAATTCTTCTCATACGACATAGCCGCAGCCTCGTTCAAACGCTATGGCAAGTGGCTCGAAATGCTTGCTTATCCTGGCCCTGAGCGCAGCTGGAGGGCGGTTCCCCGCGCTCTTGCGGTCGGCGCTGACGGCAAGGTCTGGACTTCCGGCGACAATGGCTTGATGTACAGCTTCGACCCTGAGTCGGAGAAGATCTCCGCTTCGGATATGCGCATCCCGGGCGAATATTGGGAGACCCAGAATTACAACGCGTTCCCTGTGGTGGAGCAGCTGCTTCCTCAGGAGGATTCCAGCCTGATCGGAACCACTTCCGACGGCTTCGTGTTCAAGGCCGTGCCGTCTGAGGATGAGCTTTTCAGTTTCGGGAAGCCGCGCGTGGAGCGCCGCGTGCGTGCCATGACCAAGGGGCTTGACGGCCGCTTCTACATGATCTGCGGCGAGAAGGACAATGTCTGCCGCATGTTCTCATTCGCGGAAGGCGAAGGTTTCATCGACTACGGAGTGCTGGGAGTCGACCACAGCCCTTATTATGCCAAGATCGCGTATCAGTTCGACTCGATGTGCACCGGCGCTGACGGCACCGTCTTCATCGGCGAGAGCGACAGACGTGCGAAACTCTTCATGTACATTCCTGGAGGGGAGGTCTTCAAGGGTGTGCTTAATCCTACGAATCCGCGATGATGCACGGCAGGTTCTGGATGATGCTTCTTTCAGCCGCTCTGGTGTCTTGCACCGGGACGGCTGAAATCGATGACGGCAAGAGCATTGTCAGCAAGCGTGTGCGCTCTTGCACGGTCATGGATTGGGATAAGGCCGCAGGCGTGACCGTGGCCGACACCGCGATTTCGGCCTCCGTGCTGCATGTCAGGAGCCTCTGGGATGCTGATTCCCTGTATTTCCGCTTCGATGTCGAAGATACGGATCTCTGGGCCTTGCAGACGGAAAGGGACAGCAAGAAGCTTTTCCTGGACGATATGTGCGAAGTCCTTCTGGATCCTAGGGCGGACCGCGGCGAAAAATGGGATGAGGATGACAGGATTTACCATGTCAACATCTTGGGACAGGTGAAGGATGACAGGGGCACCGTCTCCGGTGAGTCAGATGCCGTCTGGAACGGTCAGGAGCGTTTCGAAATCACGCTCAGGGGCACTCTCAATGATGCTTCGGATGTTGATGAAGGTTATTCCATCTTCCTCGCCATACCGTGGACCGAGCTTGGCGCGACTCCTGCGAAAGGGCTTTCATTCGGCGTGAATTTCGGCCTCGGGGACAAGACCGGTCCGGTTTCCGACCGCAGGCTGGTCCTCTGGCAGTTCTGCGTACCTACACGCACTCCGTCACTTTTCGGGACTTTGGTACTTAGCAAGTGATTTTGTTTGACGGGCGGTCCGAAAGTGCTATATTTGTGCAGCAATAACGCGCGCGTAAATGGATCAGCCCAAGATCGAACGTATGCTCCGCCTGATGAAACTGATGTCAGGCAATACGAATTACACCATAGATGAACTGGCTTCCAAATTGGAGATGTCATATCGTACCATCTACAGGTACATAGACACCTTCAAATCGGCCGGTTTCGCGGTTTCCAAGCTTTATGGCAACGTCTACAAGCTCGGCAAGCTGCCCGAGAACGCGCCGGATTTCGAGAAGCTCATCTATTTCTCCGAAGAGGAGGCCTACATAGTCAACAACCTGATCGACCGTCTCGACCCGACCAACACGCTCAAGGCCACGCTCAAGAACAAGTTGTCCGCAATCTACGGCAGCACGGGCATCGCCGACTACATCGACAAGCGCTCGAACGCCGGCAACGTGCAGACTCTGGCCGACGCCATCAACGCCAAGCGCAAGGTCGTGCTCAAGAACTACGAGTCCGGCCACAGCCGCACTGTGCGTGACCGTCTGGTCGAACCCTTCGCTTTCTCGACCAATTACATCGATGTCTGGGCGTATGACCTGGAGGACGGCCGCAACAAGCAGTTCAAGGTCGCCAGGATGGACGAAGTCGATGTGCTGGACGATGGCTGGACCGAGGAGAAGAACCACCACAAGCAGGGAATGGACGTGTTCCGCATCGGTGGCGACTCCACGGTCCGGGTGGTCCTGCGTCTGAGCATCCGCGCCAAGAACCTGCTGGTGGAGGAATATCCGCTAGCCGAGCGTGACCTGCGCCGGGACGGGGACCGCTGGATACTCGATACCCAGGTGTGCGGATTTGCCGGCGTGCGCCGCTTCTATCTCGGACTCGCCGAAGAAATCGAGATTGTCGACTCACCGGAATTCGCCGCCAGCGTGTCGGCCTATGTGGCTGAGAATTTGAGTTTAGCTTTAAATTTGCGATAAATATCAGGAAATCATGAGACATATCCGTTTTATCTCATCGGCGATTCTTGCCGCTATTTGCATCAATGCTTTTGCAGGATCGGACAAACAGGGCGTCACACTGCTCGTGAACAGCGATGACGGCCGCTTCGCCAAGGGGGAAGAAATCGTTTTTACGGCCGAGTGTGGGGATGCCATGGATTCTACTTTCAATCTTTCGGTGTTCGAAGACGGCGTCCTCAAGGAGGAAAAGCTCATCACTCTTCCGGCAGGACGGTCCATCATAGGCCGCTTTTCCAGTGATTCTCCCAAATCATTCATGCTCAGGCTTAAATCTACCGGAGAGAAGGCAAAGAATCATGAAATAGCCGCCATCGTGGCGCCGGAGGAGTACGTCAGCGGCTTCGATGAACCGGATGATTTCATGAAATACTGGAAGGCCGAGCTCAAGAAGATGAGGCGTTCCAAGCCTCAGGTGTCGATGATCCCTGTCGCATCATCCAAATCAGGGTATGACGCTTATGATATAGAGATTTCCATGCCTGAAGGTGAACCTGTCAGAGGTGTTATGTCCATGCCGTCCGATGCCGGGAGGAAGTCGCTCCCTGTCCTTCTCTTCCTGCATGGGGCAGGGGTAAACAAACCAAGTAACAGGTCAAACGAGCCAGTTGCAGCTGGTTTTGCGTCGAGAGGATGCATAGCGCTGGATATCAATGCTCACGGAATGAAGAATCATGAGCCTCAGGCATATTATGACAGTCTTCAGAACGGGGTGCTCAAAGATTACAGGACACGCAAACTTGTCAGCTGTGAGGAATACTACTTCAGGCTTATGGTGCTTCGCGCTGTCAGAGGGATGGATTTCCTTTGCAAGTTGCCTCAGTGGGACAAAAGAAGAGCTGTTGTGGTCGGATCCAGCCAGGGCGGGTTCCAGTCGGCTGCGGTCGCAGGTCTGGACAAGCGTGTGACATATGCCGAGATCACCGTGCCTGCGCATACGGATCTTTCAGCATCGAAGCAGGGTAGGAGAGCCTCATGGCCGGGATGCTATGATATAGCCTTGTCCAGGACTCCTGAACTTGCTGAGACCGTACTGCCTTATTTCGACGGTGCAATCTTCCTCAGACATACTGATGCCAGGATAGTGATGGAAGCCGGTTTGACAGATATGACCTGTCCTCCTGGATGTGTGTATGCGGCCTTCAACTCTTGCCCTAGTCACGACAAGGTAATGTTCACATTCCCATACCGCCCTCATTCCGCAGGTAGCATCACTGAAAAAGGGATGTTCCAACTCTGGTCGGAGACCATCTCTGTCCAGAAGGACAAGATGCTTGACGATTACCTCGCTTCTCCAATCTGTAAGTAAATCAGATTGATTGAACCTAGGTTCAAACACGAAACGCAATCGGGGAGAAGAATTTGAGCCGGACGGCTTTGCCGGTGGCTTTTCTATAAATATTCAGGAAAATTATCCTGAGATCTCAAAATAAAGAGTGATCTACCAGAAATTAATGGTATATTTGAAAATACAGAACAATAGTTCCATTGACAAACAAATACTGCAGCATATAATGGCAAAAGGACAACAAATTCCATACGATTCTCCTCAAGTGGAGATTGTGAAAATCAAGTCTCAAGAAATTATCTGTCAGAGCGGCGATATTGATGACTTCAACATGCGTGACGATGACACAGATAATTGGTCCTAAATTCAAGAGGATAAGACAATGAAAAAGATTACTCTTATTACAACTGCGCTTGCTGCGCTCTCAATGCTTGTCTCCTGCCAGAAGGAGCAGATTCCAGATAGCCATATGGATGGTGTCACCCGTTTTTCGGCAACTATCTTGCAGACGAAGACAGATATAGCCTACGATGGCAAAGTCACCTGGGTCGCAGGTGATGAAATCACCGTGACAGATGCTGCAGATCCGGCAAATACAGCCATCTATGTTGCTCAGTCAAGTGGCGCCAGCACTACCTTCTCTTTCAAATCCGGTGCAGCAGTGAACACTCCACCATACACAGCTTCCTATGGCGACATGACTGACCAGAAATACAGCGGGACTGGCGCCAACTGCCCTCTTGCTGCGAAGTCTGAAACTACCAGATTGACCTTCAGCTGTCCTTATGCTGTATTGAAGATTACTGCGATATCTGAAGTTGAAAAGACGATAAGTAAAGTCATAGTCAAGAACGATGGCACACATTTGTCTACCCTTTCATGCGGAGATAATGGCGTGGTGCTATCTTCCACAGGCACAGTCTTCTATATCGCTGTAGCGATAGGTCCCCTCTCTAATTTGAATATCACCTTCGAAACTATAGCTGACAGCAACAACAGCGTTGCCGAGACAGCGACAAAGACAAGGTCAAGCCAAGTGACGCTTGCCCCTGGTGACCTTCTTCCGCTGTCATTGGTTTTCTCTTCAAATGATTGGGAACCAGCCTGCGTCGCTGCCGGAACGATGATTACCATGGGCGATGGCAGCCGCAAGGCCGTTGAAGAACTGGAAATTAACGATGTGATACGTATCTTTGATCACGAAAAAGGAGAAATATCCTCAGCACCTGTCTGCTTTGTCTGGGAAACAAAAAACGTGGCGAAGGCTTTTACCCTTGCATTTGAAGGAGGCACGGAGATCACTGTCATCGAGGAACACGGTTTCTACGACAAGGAAGAAAGGAAATACGCCTTTATCAATGCCAATAATGCTAAGGACTACCTGGGACATCATTTCTACGATGCCGACAATGACTGCTGGCTTGAATTGAAGAGTTGCAAGCATTTAAACAAAGGCATTGATGCATATGCTGTCGTGACAAGCAAGCATCTTAACCATCTGTCCAATGGTATTCTTTCAATGTGTGATGGATCGATAAAGGTACTTGCCAATATATTTGAATATGACGATCACTTGAAGTTTGATGCTGACAAGAAGGCGGCGGATATAGAGGCATTCGGCCTGACTTCGCTCGAAAAGGTCCTTGAGTATAATGGATTTACCGAGGATGACTATTATAACTACAATCTGCAGTATCTGAATGTCGCAATCGGCAAAGGGCTGACTTCCTGGGACTATGTGAAAGCGCTCAGCGATTATTGCGTGGCTAATCAGATTTATTGATACGTCTGCTGGGGACCTGAGTTCAAACACGAAACGCAATCGGGGAGAAGAATTTGAGCCGGGCGGCTTTGCCGATTGTTTATGACACGAAGATATGACATTTCTCAGAAACTGGATTCTTTCATTCCAATACCCATGTATGTTTTGCCCGACAATCTTTGAATTTGCAACTTATAAGTTGCAAATTCAATTCTTTTCCATACCTTTGTATCTAAACTGATGAATCGTTTTATGGGCAGTCAGAGAAGATGGGAAGGAAACCGATGAGTTTTCGCTGCTTTTCCGGCAATGGAGTAATTTCAATTATCTGCTCGATTTCTTCTTTGCCAACCTGGACGACTTGAAGCATTTCTTCAGAATCGAGAAAGTCAGTGATGCTATCAGGGATACGATGGAAGATGCCCGGGAGC
>JAZQNI010000002.1:0-14822 GCA_045627265.1 Candidatus Cryptobacteroides sp. | reverse complement strand
CGGATTGATTATGACAAAACTCTGTTCCCCGACTAAACAAAGTCAGAGTGGGCGCGCCCACTCTGACTGAAATATTGATATATTTGCAAATCTTACAAAGTTGCTAGACCGGAGCTAGACACACTTTTTGAAACAGTACCTCCATTTGGGGCACAAACATCAGTTAACGTGTATGCCTATTGTCACGGATAAGATTTATTAATTTTATAACAAAAAAAACAACAGATACCAGACCTGCAATGATAGCGATTATTGGCATAACCATTTTGGTTTTCCCAAAAAGATAGCAGGCTCCGAAAAAGGAAAAAAAGCTAAACAACAGCGAGATTGCCAATTCAAGATATTTTATTGTCCGTGTCATCCCGACCGGCAGTTGCTTTATTTCAATGTTCTTTGAATTTATTCTTTTCCATTTCTTGTGACATGCATCACGTATCACGAAGTCGATTGAAAAAGACAAAGCATAACCGATGACATAACAAAGCAGATGCTGGATATTAAAATCTTGTTCACTTAGTTTAAAAACATCCTTTAAAAAAATTGAGCTCGATAAAAACATCGACATGACAATCAAAAACCTGCTCTTCAAGATCCAAACATTATCTTCACCCTTTTTCGCAAGAGAGCTGTAATAAGAGACGTTCGTCAATATGCAAAAGAGCAATGAAACGATGAAAAAGCAAAACATCAACCACATGTCACAAGAGTATTGTTAGGTGTAAACATTTAATGAACAGCAATACAAAGATAACAAATTCATTATTACATCTAAATTTGTTTTATTTCGGTAGAAGAAATGACGTATATGAAAAAGCTTGTCATTGCATTGGTTTTCGCGGTTTCCGCGACCATGATATCCGCCCAGCAGAAATGGGGCGTGGTCAACACTTCAGCCTGCTACCTGCGCAACAGTCCCGACTATGAGTCCGCCTTGGAGACCCAAGCCCTGATGGGCAGCGTGGTGGAAGTGCTCGGATCGAAGGGTATCTGGACCCTGGTCACACTCCAGGAGCCGCAGTACACCGCCTGGGTGACCGGACTCAACATCGCGGAAATGGATGAGGCCGGACTGAAAGCTTATATCGCCGCTCCCAAGATGATCTGCACGGCAGGCGTGACCCACATATACTCCAAGCCTACGCCCACCAGCCGCTATGTCAGCGAACTGATACTCGGAGACATCGTCCGCAAGGCAGATGATGACAAGGCCATTCTGACAAGGGCAGGAGGATTCCTCAAGGTCCTGCTGCCGTCCGGCGAAGAAGGGTACGTCAGGAAAAAGGACGTCACCGATTTCGACCTCTGGTCCAGGACAAGATTCCCCGACGGGGAGAAGCTTGTCCGCACAGCCTGCCGATTCCTCGGCGTGCCGTACCTCTGGGGCGGCAACTGCATCAAGGCGGCCGACTGCAGCGGGCTCGTATGGTGCACTTATTTCCTCAACGGCATCATACTCCCTAGGAATGCCTCCCAGCAGGCCGGACTGGGCGAAGAAGTGAGTATCGGCGAAATGCAGCCGGGAGACCTGATATTCTTCGGCACAGCTGCGTCGGACGACAAACCGGCCAGATACTCCCATGTCGGGATGTACATCGGCGACGGCAAGATGATCCACTCATCGCAAATAGTCAGGATCAACTCGCTGAAAGCGGATGACCCTGACTATTATGACAGGCAGCCACTGCTCGCAAGACGTGTGCTCGGCCACGTCGGAGACGGAAGCGGAGCCACCGGACTGCGCGACAGCAGATTCTATTTCTGATACTTGTAGAAGCCTTCTCCGGCAGCCTTGCCGAGTTTGCCCTCGTCGATCATCTTCTTGAGTACCTTCTCCATCCCCTTGAAGTTGTATGGAAGCATCATCTTGGAGAGAAGCGGAGAGATGAGTCCCGGTACCTTCTGATACTGGAGCACGATGTTGTACGCGGTGGTCACACCGACGACGTCGAAGATCTCGAACGGTCCGCGAGGCGCACCGGTACCGAGTTTCCATGCCTTGTCGATGCTCTCAGGATCGGAGACACCGTTCACATAGAGGTCCAGACCGGAAAGGAGGAACGGAACCAGCATGGAGTTGAGCAGGTATCCGGACTTCTCCTTCATGACAGGCAGGGCCACCATCCTGATCTCATTGGCAAACTCGACAACAGCGTCGAAATACTTGCTGTCGGTGCCGTCATGAGCCATGACCTCGGCCGTGTTGTTCTTCCAGATGGCATTTGCGAAGTGCAATGAGAGGTACTTCCCAGGTCTTCCGGTATACTTGGCGAACTTGGAAGGAAGGAGGGTGGATGAGTTGGTGACAAGGACTGTCTTGTCCTGGAGACAAGGTGCAAGTTTCTTGTAGAACGCTATCTTGTCGTCAGCGTTTTCCGCCATCGACTCGATCACGAGATCGGCATCTTCGACCGCCTTGGCGAGGTCGAGCTCCAGCTTGATTCCTGAATATGCCTTCTCCACCTTGTCCAGGCATGCCTGCTTGTCAAACGAGTCCATGTCAGCGATGCCGCGGCACCACTCTGAAGCAGTCTTGCCCTCCGGAGTATCCATAAGGGCAATTGCCTCCTGGTATGACTCCTTGAGCTTGTCGAGTTTCGGCTGGGTCCTGCCGATGCTGCCCTGGCTGCGGAGCCAGATGGTCACGTCAAAACCACAATAAGCTGTCTGAAATGCGATCTGGCTGCCCAATACGCCGCCTCCCGCCACTACGATTTTCTTGAATCCCATATCGATTGAATTTTGGTTAAGGAATGATGAAAAAATAAGTTGGTAAAGATTTATGAAAGATTGTTTGTGGATTTTGGATATGGAATGATGGAGCGTAGTGAGCTACGTGACTGAATGACATGTTCAAAAGACTAAACAAGATTCATAAAGATTACCAGGTTATTTTTAAAGAATGACTAAAGATACAAATTTATCAGTACGCATGTACGCTCAAGCCTCGGGCGGACGGCAGATAATTCACTCCGAACCAGCACATGCACAACATCAGGAAGGAGAAAATGAGCAGCAGGTACGCCCATCTGCGGTCTTTCATGCGCGGTCTGGCGTGCAGATAGACCATATAGCCGAGCCATGTAGCGAACGCCCAGGTCTCCTTCGGATCCCAGGACCACCAGTCGCCCCATGCTTCCTTCGCCCAGAGCGCGCCCATCACCATTCCCATCGAGAGGAAGGCCCAGCCTATGCGCACCAGCACGTCGCAGCGTCGCAGGTCCTCCTGTCCTGCAGCGGTCCTCGACTCCCTGATCCACAGGAAGATGGCGTACAGGGTCGCCGCACCCAGCATCGCATATGAGAACATATACACGGTGACATGAGGCACGAACCAGGGGCTCTGGAGCGCGGGCATCAGCGCCGCGCTGTGGATTTCCGGCTTGAAGAGATTGATGCAGAGGAACATCACCGCCATGCCCGATCCGTAGCCGAGAATCCACTTGAAACCCCAGCTGAGGTAGATTGCCAGTCCGGCCAGGCTGAGGAAGAATGAATACCAGAGCCTGGTCTCCCCCATCGTCCTCATCGGAGGCCTCTTGAGAGCAACCCACATCGAAACGATGAATGCGGCAAGAACCGCCGTACCTATCGAGGCGAGAAGCGCTGCCGACCATCTCTTCTTGCAGACGGCGGCACAGACTGCGGCGGCAATCCAGAACAACGCGGCCACAACCGCGAAATAAACGAAATTATCCCAGCTCATCTCCCATCCTCCTTGTTTGAAGTCTTGCGCCAGCTGCGCACCCCAGCCGTTGCAAACATGATCACGGCCGAAAGGAGCATCATCCAAAGTCCGAGCCTGATGAGCGGGAACCATGGGTCATATACGCACATCAGCACGCTCAGGTCGCTCCAGCGGCCTTTCTGCGCATCGTAATCGGACTGGTAGATGCGCCACGAGCCCAGCCTGGCCGGATGGTTGACAGCCACTTCGAACTTCCGTCCCGAGGACTTGCCGTCCACGACCGTGATGTCGGACTCGAAGCGTTTCGGCAGCAGCCCCGGCATGTGGACGACTGCGCCATCCGGCAGTTCAAGAACGACAGGGTCGAAAATGAAACTTCCGCAGCTCACCCATCCGCCGGTCGATGCGCCGGATTCGTGATTGACCGCCTGCAGCCTGACCGCAGGTTCCGCGCCGACGTGCATGAGCGGCCGGAAGCCGCAGCTGTCATCAGGGAACATCATATCCCCATATTCCTCGACCTTCAGCATCCATCCACCGACCACGGCGCTGTCTCCGGGCGCGCTCACTTCGAGGAAATCCTCCGAGCCGTCGATGTACAGTTTCGGCTGATATCTGTCTATCCAGAACTCATCCAGCGTCACCGCAAAAGGCAGCTTGTACGGATTGCCGTCGCGGTCGATCCCCGACTGCACCGGCCGGCCGACGTATGCGTGCACGGTCACCTGCTCCTTGGCCGGACTGCCGAAAAAGCCGGCGACCAGCACCAGGAACACGCTGAGATGCGACATCGCTGCGGCCAGATTACGACTGCGGATATGTCCCAGGTCATCAAGCAATGCCAGACCCATGCAGCTCAGAAGATGCAGAAGCAACAGGCAGAACGGCCAGGAAGCCGACATCCGCGTAAATCCCAGAGCCGCAAGAGGGCCGGCCGTCTGCGGATCCTGAGGCACCAGGCCGAACAGCAGCACCATCAGCAGCATTGCGACGAGCGCCTCGACCCGGGCCCGTCCGTCCATCAGCCGGCGGATCCATGCGTGCTTGTCGGATACGACATACAGGACCACCAGCAGATACACATACGCGAGTGCGGCGATCGCCCATACGAACGAAGGTACGGAACCGGCCGGCACTGGTCCTGCAAGCAGTTGAATGACAATGCCGACGATGAAAAGCAACATCGTCGGCATCAGTCTGGATTTAGTTTTCCTTGTCATGGCGATGAGCCTGGCTTATGCCTGGGCCCACTGCTCTCTGAGGAGAGCCACAGCTGCTGGTACGGTCACTGCAGGATCGCCGTTCGAACCGCACTCGAAGCTGATGTACTTGTCATAGCCCATCTCCTTGAGGGCACGCATTCCGTCCACATAATTGTCAACTTCAGGTGCTTCTCCCGGCATCTTGCGGGCACCGCGGCTTGCAACATGCACATGCTGGAGATACTTTGTACCTGCAGACATGAACGCGGCATAGTCGGATGTCTCTTCCTTCATGTGCCAGAAGTCGCCCATGCACTTGACGCCTTCGCTCTGCGAATCGCGGCAGATAGCGGCAGCGTCGCTGACAAGCCTCATGTAGAAGCACTCACCCCTGTTGAGAGGCTCGAGGATGACGGTGGTGCCGCACTTGAGGGCGAACTCACCGAGCTCATGGAGCTGCTCGCAGAGATAGTCGCGGGTAGCCTGGTTGTGAGGCATGCAAGGATTCTGGTGGTTGAACGCCGGAACCATGATGACACCTGTAGAACCAATCTTGCCTGCAGCCTCCACGATCTCGCGCATAGACGAGTCGAAAAGAGCCTTGGTCTCAGGATCCTCGGCAAGGATAAATCCCTTGAATCCTGCGCAGATGGCAGAAACCTTGATATTGCTGTGGTTCTTGAGTTCATTGTCAAGCTCGTCGAAATGCTCCACAAGATACTGTCCTCCCGGTTCGAATCCTTCGATGCCGAGGGAATCCATGTAGTCCATCTTCTCCGCAAGGGTCTTTCCCTGGGCAATACCCATCTGGAAAGAAAGGTGAAGCTTGGTGTCAGGAGTCTTCTTGGCCGGAGAGCAGGATGTCACCAGCGAGAGAGGGCTGGAGGCGACGGCAAGTGCACCGGCGCCGACGAGCGAAGTCTTGAAAAAATCTCTTCTATCCATGGTCAAAGACTATTTGTCGCCACCTGGAACAGGGACTGTGTACTTGGACATATCCATAGGACCCATCTCGAGTTTCTCCGGCATGAGATCAAGTGCGGATGCGCTCATATCCTCCCATGTCACCTTACCGCCTGTATAAGCGGCCTCACGACCCATGATACCGGCGAGGCAGGATTCTGCTGTAGGGATGGCCTCGTCGTGGCCTTCGCCCTTGCGGATGTGGTTGACCCAGTCGACGTGCTCGAGCACGTAAGGGTTGTGCTGCTGGAACTCGGCCTTGGCGGCTTCTCCGTCATATTTCCAAAGAAGGTTGCCCTTGTAGTCCTTGATTTCGTTGGTGGCGCTGCTCCAATAGCCCTTGGTACCGCGGATTTCCTCATATACTGCAGAAGCGCAACCGTCGATCTGGCGGCACATGGAGTGGAGGTGGACACCGTTCTCGAAGGTGAAGTCGACGTTGAACTCATCGTACTGATCTCCGGTCACACGGCGATGGCGTGCACCTGTAGCTACTGCTGAAACTGGCTTCATGCCTGAGATCCAAAGGAATACGTCGATGTTGTGGACATGCTGCTCCACGATGTGGTCGCCTGAAAGCCACTCCCAGTTGACCCAATCGCGGATCATCCATTCCATATCGCTCCAGCCCTGCTGGCGCTCACGATACCAGAGCTGGTTCTGGTTCCAATATACGTTACCGCCGGTGATTTCACCGATGAGGCCTGCCTGGATCTGCTTGTTGGCCTCGACATAGCGTCTCTCGTGGTGGCGCTGTGTTCCTGTAACAACGCTCAAGCCCTTGGCCTCAGCCTGCTTGGCGGCGGCCACGATGGTACGGTAGCCCTTAGGATCGACTACGATAGGCTTCTCGAGGAATGCGTGCACACCCTTCTCGACCGCGTATTTGAACTGCTCGGCACGGAATACAGGAGGTGTGGTGAGGATGACCATGTCAACCATGTCGATGACCTTCTTGTATGCGTCGAATCCTACGAAGCAGTTTTCTGCAGGGACGTCTTGTCCGCTGTCATGGAGACACTTGACAACATTCTTGATGCGATCCTGGAACACGTCACCAAGAGCTACGACCTTGATGCCGTCTGCTGCTTCGAGAAGGTTGCCGATAGCACCTGTACCACGGCCGCCGCAGCCTACGAGGCCGACTTTGAGCTCCTTTCCTGCGATAGCCTTGTCAGGAAGTTCAGGGACATAGTACTCACCCGGCTGACGGAGCGGAACGAGCTTGTCTTTGCTGCTGCAAGATGTAAGGCCGACTACACCAGCCGCGCCCAAGATTGCTGAATAAGAGAGGAACTCTCTTCTTCCCATTTTGTTGTCACTCATGATTCAATATGTTTTAATGTTACTACTTTTTGCTATATACACCAGGTACAGGTACCTGATACTGGGACATATCCACGTTTTCTATCTTGATCTCGCCTTCAGGCAGGAAACTCTGGGACGATGCGCTGAAGTCCTCCCACTTGACGCGCTTGCCGGTATATGCGGATTCGCGCCCCATCATGCCCGCAAGGCAGGAAACGGCGGCATCCTCCGACTCGACATGCGTCTCACCGCGACGGATGTGGCTGACCCAGTCCACATGCTCAAGCACATACGGGTCATGCTGTTTGAATTTAGCCTTGGCCGCGTCCTCGTCGTATTTCCAGATGATGTTCTCATCATAGTCGCGCATCTCCTTGTTGACGCTGTTCCAGTACCCCTTGGTGCCGTAGAGTGTCTCGCCCACGCGGTTGGTGCATCCGTCAATCTGACGGCACTCGCTGTGCATGCTGACACCATGCTCGAAATCGAAATCCACGGAGAACATGTCATACTGGTCTCCCGAGCGGCGGCGATGACGTGCGCCGAAGCCCATGGCCTTGACAGGCTTGAGTCCGGTCATCCACAGGAACACGTCTATGTTGTGGACATGCTGCTCCACGATGTGGTCACCCGCAAGCCATTTCCAGTTGAACCAATCACGTATCATATACTCCATATCGGTCATTCCCGGAGTGCGTGTGCAGTACCAAGGCTTGCCCTGGAGCCACATCACCTTTCCGTTGCGTATCTCTCCGATATATCCTTCCTGAATCTTCTGGAAAGCCTCGACATACTCGCGCTGGTGGCGGCGCTGGGTGCCTGTCACCACGCACAGTCCGTTGGCTTCCGCGACTCTGGATGTCGCTATGATCTGCCTGTATCCCACAGGATCGATGGCCACCGGCTTCTCGAGGAACGAATGCACCCTCTTCGAAGTGGCATACTCGAAATGAAGCGGTCTGAAAACAGGAGGAGTGGCCAGAATCACCATGTCGATGCCGGAATCTATCACTTTCTTGTAGGAATCGAAACCGACGAAACAGTTCTCAACCGGCACTTCCTGGCCGTAGGAAGCCTTGATCTTCTCACGCGAATCCGCGAGATTGTTTTCGAAGATATCTCCAAGAGCCACGACCTCGATGCCGTCGGCCGCCTCGAGCAGATTGCCCACGGCGCCGGTCCCACGGCCGCCGCAGCCCACAAGGCCGACTTTCAGCTTCCGGCCGTCCACCGCCTTGTCCGGAAGCTCCGGGACATAGTAGCTGCCCGGCTCACGGAGAGGCACCAGCGATGACTCTTTCTTGCAGGATGACAAGAGTGCGGTTCCGGCCAGTCCGCCGATGCCGAGCATCGCCGAATTCCGGAGAAATTCCCTTCTTCCAATCTTTTCGTCCATGATTCTTATCTCTTTATGTCTTCAGGCACTTCGCAGACAACGCGGAAACTGATTCCCTTGATGTCAGAGTACCACCATATGCTCTTTGGATTCTGAGGGTCGGTCTTGAGCCAGGCATCGTGGTCGGTGTGGCCTCTCTTCGCGCAGCGCAGGTCGGCCGCATCATCGAGATATGATCCGCCCCTGACCACATGCTCAGGGAAGTTCTCATCCTTGGCCGGGCCTGCAGGATCGACCGCGCCGTCGGAGAGCTTCGAATAAGCGTCAGCCACATACCAGTCGGAGCAGTACTCCATCGCGTTGCCGAGCATGTTCTTCAGGCCGAACGGATTGGCATTGACCTTGGAAGGCTCCTGGGTGCGGTTGGCACTGTTGGTCGCATAGATGACGTTGCTCGCAAAGCCTGTGGTATCCGCACTGAAAATGTTGCGCAGGAAGCCCTTCTGGGAGAATTTGCGAGGATTGCCCTCGAAGAAGTAAGGGGTGTCGGTGCCACCACGGGCGGCATACTCCCACTCAGCTTCCGTCGGAAGACGGTATGTACGACCTGTCTTGAGTGAAAGCCACTGGCAGAAGGTCTTGGCAGCGTACCAGGTCATCGTGATGGCCGGTCTCTCGCCGGTGCCCCAGCCCTGGTCCGGGTTGCCGAACGGAGGAGTAGGTCCGCTGACGGCATCCACGTCAGGACGCTCGTTGTTTGCATATATCTTCTCCGGAGGGGTGTGGCCCTCGGACATGGTCTCGCTGTAGAATGCCCAGTACTGATCCCAAGTGATCTCGGTCTCGGCCATGAAGAAGTCAGATACGGTCACCTGCTTCTGCGGGCCCTCGTCGGCCTCGCGGAAAGCCTCATTCTCCGGGCTGCCCATGGTGAAGCTGCCTCCAGGGACCGCGATCATCCTGATGGATGCTGCTGTACCCGGGATAGTCTCCTCGAAATTCTCGAACGCGGTCACTTCTGCCGCAGCCTCATACAAATCGGCCGCATCCACGCTGATAGGAGCCGTGGACATCTGCTTGTGCGAATAATTCGGATCATAGTGGCCTGCATCGAGATGGCAGCTGATGCACTGCAGGTCGAGCTTCTCCTCGTTGTCTTCGTAGTAGAGGTGGGCGATGACGCCGTCATCCGATATTCCGGAAGGGAAAAGATTGACGTGGCAGGTCTTGCAGGACTCGTTGTAAACGATGCCGACGGCATGCTCCAGGGCGCCCTTGCTCTCGAAGTCGATCTCCTCCTTGTCCTTGGTCCAGTATGACCACAGATCCTTCATCCCGGTCTTGGCTTTGGCCGCATAGTACTCCATTGTACCCTGTGGAGGAAGATGGCAGGCGGCGCAGTCTGTCTTGACTCCGCTGTCGTTGTTGTAATGCTTGGACTGCTTCCAGCTCATGTCCGACTCCGGATGATAGTGGCAGGACATGCAGAAGTCATTGGTGGAGGTACTGTGGATCATCGCATTGAAAGCGATCATCAAGGCGATTCCTATGAAAAGGCCCGCGAGGGCGGCGAGAAGAATCTTGTTCTTTTTTGACATGACAAGCAAATGTATATTCGTACAAATCTACGAAAAATACATTGTTTATCAAAACTGGAGCAAGCACATTTGAGAATAAGCACACGCAACAGGTGCAAATACAAAAAAGAGAGGCTGATTTTTCATCAGCCTCTCTGAAAGTCGGGGTACAGTGACTCGAACACTGGACCCTCTGGTCCCAAACCAGATGCGCTAGCCAACTGCGCCACACCCCGAGTTCCCTTTTGGGACTACAAAGATACGGCAGTTTTCTGGATTTCCAAAAATATTTCATTTTTTTTCGTACCTTTGGTACTATGATCATCGAAGCGAAAAATATCGAGAAGTCCTTCGGAGCGCTGAAGGTGCTCAAGGGCATCGACTTCAGCGCGGACAAGGCGGAAGTCGTATCCATAATGGGAGCATCAGGAGCCGGCAAATCCACCCTGCTGCAGATACTGGGGACCCTCTCGACTCCGGACGGAGGTTCCCTGACCATCGACGGGACAGACGTGCTCAGCCTCAAGGGTGACGAGCTTTCGGCCTTCCGCAACCGCAGGATAGGGTTTGTCTTCCAGTTCCACCACCTGCTGCCCGAGTTCACCTCCCTCGAGAACGTGATGATCCCGGCGTTCATCGCCGGCAGGAGCGAGAAGGACGCCAAGGAAGCCGCGCTCAAGCTTCTCGACGAGCTGGGGCTCAAGGACCGCATCACGCACAAGCCGGCCGAGCTCTCAGGAGGCGAGCAGCAGCGTGTTGCGATTGCCAGGGCGCTCATCAACGAGCCTGCGATACTCTTCGCCGACGAGCCTTCCGGCAACCTCGATTCCGTCACCAAGGCCGAGCTGCACAAGCTGTTCTTCTCCCTCAGGGACAAGTTCGGCCAGACCATCATCATCGTCACGCACGACCCGGAACTCGCGGCGATGTGCGACAGAAGCCTCTTCATGCGCGACGGAGTCTTCATCGAAGGCTGATCAGATGGGCACTTTCAAGTTCAAGAGATTCGACATAGTCAATGAACGCTCCTCGATGAAGGTCAACACCGACGGAGTGCTGCTAGGCGCCGCTGTACCGCTGGCCGCATCGGACAGGCGCATCCTCGATGTGGGGACGGGCACGGGCACGATCGCGCTGATGGTCGCCCAGCGCATGTACGACCTCGGTTCGCGGGATTTCCGCATCGAGGGGATAGACATCGACGAAGCGTCGGCCGAAGAAGCGGCAGCGAACTTCCTCAATTCGCCGTGGGCGGAGGCTCTTTCCGCACGGCATATCAGCCTGGATGAGTTCGACCCGGGAGGGCCGCTCGACCTCATCGTCTCGAACCCACCGTATTTCGACGATTCGCTCCAGGCGCCGGAGCAGAGGCGCAACATCGCCCGACACACGGAAGTCGGGGGCTCGCTCTCCTACCGCGACCTGGCGGCATTCGCAGCGGAGAATCTTTCCGACGACGGAAGACTCGCACTCATCCTGCCGGCCGACCAGGAAGCAGCCATGCTGCGCTGCATGAGGTCATTCGGCCTGTTTCCGGACATGGTCATGCGCATCCGCACAACGGAGCGCAAGCAGCCGTCACGCATCATCGTAAACCTTGGACGGGAACGCACGGCAACTGCCGACCGTACGCTTACCATCAGAGACGGAGAGAACTACTCGACGGAATATCTCGCCCTCACGCGGGAATTCTACCTCTTCGCCTGAAAGGCTAGATGTAGTCCACCATGAAATCGAAACCGCAATAGCGGAGCATGAACTCGATCCCGGCGCTCATGTGGTCGTTTTGCTTCTTGAGCTTCGTGATCTCCGTGATCCCCCACTTCGCGGCCAAGGACTCAGAGCATGCGTAAGGCACCGTGTCATCCGTCTCGCTGTGATAAAGCTTGACCTTGGCGATATTTGCAGGGACAGGACAGGATGTCACGGAGTTGCGTTCCATCGCCGCGCGAAGTTTCAGGAGATCGGCGTCCCCGCCGAAATTATCCTCATAGAAACAAGGATTCAGGATATCGCGGATGCTCTTGCCCAGCACGCTGTGCCAGTCGTCGAGCTGCTTAGTGCTGAAAAGGGACTCGAGGTCGACGCGTGCCATCAACTCCGCATTGTAAAGCTTCGGATACGGTATCGAAAGATTCTCGCTGTAGCAGATGCCCCTGATGGCGAACGGGATGAATCCGGTCCTGTCATAGCTTTCGACGTTCTTGAAAGCATTGAAGAAGCCCAGGATGTCATACGGACCGGCGCCAGCCCATACTTCGTTGATCCTGCCGTCGTCGAAATCTCTTTTTTCAAGCTCGACCAAAGTGGATACTGTGGCCGCACCTCCCTGGGAATAACCGACAAGGTCGAGTTTCTCCGCTTTCTGTCCGATCCCTTTCAATGCCACATAACTGTCAGAAGCGCTGATCATGTCCGCGCAGGTGGATCCGGTGAGCTTGAGACTCAGATATGGATGCTGGAGGTCCGGTGTCTGGCTGACGCCATATCCGAGATAGTCGGCCATCACGCCGATCAAGTTGCCTTTGCCCACCGAACATGCCGGCAGCATCTCCATGTCCACATCCTGGAAGGAAGGAGCCTGGGCGATGCTCCTGGTACCGTGCTGGAAGCTGACCATCTTGTCCATGGTCATATCTCCAGGAGTCGAGGTGAAAGGAAAAGCCACCAGGCCGGATGCCGGCACCAAAGCGCCGGAAGGGTCCTCTGTCGCATATATCAGCCGGGCAAAATGCATATTCTTGGCCAGGAACAGGCCGAGCATCATCTGGCCCAATATGTTGGTCTTCAAGCTAGGTGCAAGCTCGTAGATGCCGCCCATTATGTCGGCCTGGGTTTTATCCCACTCCTTATCGACAGCCAGGAGCGAACCTGGTCCGAATCCTTTTATGCCTTCCATCACAGCCGGCGTGATGCGGCTGCGGCCGATCTTGACGGTTGCGCCGGCCGGAGCGCTCTTCGTGCAGCGGCAGAGCATGTCGTCGTTGAAGCTGATGGTCACCCCTGAGTACTCGCCCGCCGGCACGGAAACATAGAAATCAACTCCGTCCTGCGTCAGTTCGACACCATCACCGCAATCGAGCGTGATGCTGCAGACCGCATCATTGCCGCCCTTGCCGGCGAATGTCAGCACGCCGGCCGAGTTGGTGAAACTGCCGGCCAACGGCTCGTTGGCAGAGACTGTCACTGTCTTGACAACTCCAGAGCCCTTCGCCGTAACGCGGAGCAGACCTCCGAGGTTGCGGAATGAGAACGGCCCGTCGAACGAACCGGTGCCCTCGGCCCACATAGGCGCAGAGCTGAAATCATTGGCGGTGTATGTCTGGTCGGCAGGCCAGACGAGACAGACATCGGAACCGGTGCCATGCACCATGCTTGCCGGGAAATATGCCTCCGAAGATGGTATGGCATCCATGGTGACGGATGGATATGAGAAACTACCTCTGGTCGACCCGGCGCCCTCGGAAAGGGTATACTCGACGGTGGCCGAAGCTCCTCCTGTCTGATATACCAGGGCGAACTTGTCGCCTTCTGTCCACACGGTTTCATATCCGGAGCTGTCATCTCCGCTGAGGGAAGTCCTGGTCTCCCCATCCGATATTTCTGCGTATGCCAAGTTCTGCCCGGCAGACACCGCCGGCCCTTCCGGGAGAAGACCGTCTTTGACACAGGACACAAGACCGAGTGCCGCAATCAGCAAAGCGGCGGTTATTCTTATCTTCTTCATAATCATTTCCAGAAATCAGCACCATACCCCTCGTCAAGCAGATAGCCTTCCGTGGCATCTCCGCTGACGCACAACACACCAAAAACTCCGGTCTCGATCTCTTCAGATACCGGAGAAACATATTCTTGACGACTCAAACGCATTTCCATTCAATCAGATGTCAAATAATTCCAGATTGCGAAGATAGCTGTTTTCAAGAAAACGATGAACGAAAAGAGGCCGGCCATCGGGCCGACCTCTGCAAGGTGTATGCTGAAACCCTCGCGGGTTCTGCTTCGACTAGAGGTTAGGGTTGAGAGTCTTCCAATCCTCGACTGCAGGGATGATGCCGAGATAGATGATCTCCTCGCGCATCTTGATGAGGTGCTCATAAGAAGCCTGGAGAGCAGCCATTTCCTCTGCTGTTCCTTCTGGAGCTGTGAAATGAACGCCTGTAGCGTCGATAACTGTAGGCATAGCCATCATGACGTTCTTGTAGCCGCACTTGTCGCAGTTGACATAGCAACCTGCTGGCCAGTTGAACTCAGCGCCACCCATGGAAGCCTCGATCATCTTGACAGCCTGGTAAGCCGGGCTCTGGAATGAGCTGCGGCCGCGGAGCTTGATGATCTTGGATCCGCCCTGGATTGTATCGTGCTTGACTTCCTCCCACTTCTCAGGAGCGAGGTTGTAGTCAGCAAGAGGCTTGCCGTCAACGAGAATCTTGCTTGCAAATACTGCCATGGCCTCGCCATGTCCGCCGTATGTGCGGGCGTTGGTGACCTTGTACTGAGGTACGCCGCATGCAGCTGCGATGTTCTCCTGGAGACGGGTTGAATCGAGGGCTGCGAGGGAAGTGAGCTGGTTTGGCTTCAAACCTGAATGGATGAGAGCGGTGAGAGCGGTGACATCGGCAGGGTTGAAGATGACGACGACATGCTTCACGTCAGGGCAGTAAGCCTTGATGAAGTCACCGAATTCAGCGGCGATCTTGCAGTTGCCCTTGAGGAGGTCCTCACGTGTCATGCCATCCTTACGAGGTGCG
>JAZQNI010000001.1:0-4640 GCA_045627265.1 Candidatus Cryptobacteroides sp. | reverse complement strand
AATCCATGTGTCGCCGGTTCAACTCCTGCCAGCACCACTGATGACCGTCTCGAAAGAGCCGGTCATTTTCGTTATATGCCTCACCACAAGCCACTTACAGGCATATAGGCAGGACACTGATTTCTACTAAATTCCACTATTTTCCACTATTTTGGCAGAATCCAACCACCAATTTGGTTAACTCTTTTTTGTGAGTCAACCATTTTCAGTTCCTGTCGATGTGACAATCGGGAAACAATCCGGCCTTTTGTTGCCCGGTCGAGCCCAAACAGGAAAGAATCCACCGATATTTTTCCGAGATGACAGTTTCAAAGGTCGATCGGGAAACAATCCGGCCTTTTGTTGCCGCGAGGTGACCAATTGGGAAAGAATACGGCGATTTATTTCCGGATTGGCCAATTGATGTGAAAGTTCCATGCTATTATATCTGGGAGCCGGCGGAAGGTGCGACGGAAATCTGGGAGCCGGCGGAAGATGCGGCGGAAGTTCAAACATAGGGTTTTGCACGTAAGCCAAAATTCCTCCGCAAAATCATCTGCGAGGTGATAATGCACCAGGGGGCATCCTGAGCGGGTTTAGCCTCGCAGACCCAGAGATTTCCCGGAATCTGCGAGCAGAGTCCTCATTCTGAGGCCAGAAGTGGCACT
The DNA here is from genome assembly GCA_045627265.1 of Candidatus Cryptobacteroides sp. GTDB lineage: Bacteria > Bacteroidota > Bacteroidia > Bacteroidales > UBA932 > Cryptobacteroides. The sequence goes on along the minus strand of JAZQNI010000001.1, from coordinate 3,993 downwards.
TCCCCTCGCAGACGATTTTGTGGAGAGGAACATTTGAGGGACATCTTCCCCTCGCAGACGATTTCGCGGAGATACAGACATGGATTTGTCTAGGTGTATCCCCTTCCGGAAACAGTGGTGAATCGATATCACAAGCGGAGACGGAGGTTGTGGAGCATGCAGTCCTGATGTACCGATGACGGTTCGAACGCCTTGAGTGTAAGCTTATGGAGTTTACCGGCAGATGGACCGGCAGGGATGGTCAGTTCGTACATCGGATCCTGGCAAGGCACAAGGCAAACGTGGATCTTCTTGGCAGATCTGTTGAAAGCCTTCAGACCGATCACATTTTCGCCGGCCTGCAGGTGCAGGACGATCTTTTCCATATTGTCTGCAACACCGTACCGCCCCAGATGGCGGGTCACGTCGCGGCCGTTGATGCAGAGCTCGATCGAAGTGCCATACCCGAGGTCGAATTCATAGTCCCCTTCCACAGGCGCATCAACCGTCACCTCGAATGGATATGTCCTGATCGGGCTCACGGCAAGTGTCGTGTCAAGCCCTGCCGACATACAGCGGCATGGGGCGATTTCGGCACCGCCGGCCAGTTCCACTGCGATTTCGCGTCCGTCCACGTCCAGAAGAACGGTACGCCCAGCCTCAGACTGGGAATACGCCACTGCGAGAGACTTCGGCAGCGCCCCTTCGACATACCAGTTGTAAGCAATCGTACTGCGCAGGTTGGAATAGTAATCGAAGCAGGAATAGCTGAAATCGCGCACGGAATTTCTCTCGGCAAGCACGATCCCCTTCTTCAACTTCACGTATGCAGGAGCCACCGGCTCGATTTCTTTCGCGCAGGAATGCCTGATCACCTTGAAGTCGGCCGGGGTCGCATAATCGGCCGGGGTTACGGCGAACTTCAGGCGTTTGCGGTAATCGTCCGGATCCATTATGGAGATGACGCCGTCCTCAGGACATTCGCCGCAGAGAATGAGGTTCAGCTCCTTCCCCTTGCATGTGACCGAGCCCCATGAGAAATCCTCACGATACGGAGACGCAGACGCTCCGTAGATGACATCGCCGTTTTTTGAAAGCCATGCGCCCATGTTTTCAAGCACATTGCGCTCGAACGGCACTACGGCGCCGGTGTCGTCAGGGCCAATGTTCAGCAGATAATTGCCGCCGTGGGCGACGACCTGGATGAGGCTGCGGAGCTTCTGGTCCGCTTTTTCGACCGCACTGCCGCGCTCCTGCCAGCTGCGGTATCCCCAGGTGGCGTTGAACATCGATGCGCATGTCTGCCATGGCGTCTGCAGCGTCGAGTCAGGGTATCTATTGTCCGGCATCACCGCGAAGTCGTACATGTCATTGCCAAGACGGCCGCTGACCATGCAGCCCGGCTGATACTCATGTACAAGGTCGTAGAGTTCCTTGCTTTGCTCAGGAGTCAGAGAGCCCATGTCGAACCAGAGTTCGGAGATTGTGCCGTATGATGTGAGGAGCTCCTTGACCTGGGCCAGATTGAACTGATGATGCTCGGGAATCACAGGATCGGCGTTATGGCTGGATATCGGCTGTCCGTACGGGCAATGCCAGTCGATCAACGAGAAATAAAGTCCGAAATTCATGCCTCCGCGATGACAGGCATCGGCCAGTTCTCCGACAAAGTCACGGCCGGATGGAGTCATCTTGACGCTGTTGTAGTCCGTGGTCGCAGTGTTGAACATGCAGAAGCCGTCGTGGTGCTTGGAGGTAAGGACGATCGAACGCATTCCGGCCCGTCCGGCCAGTGCGACTATCGAGTCGGCATCGAATGCGACCGGGTCGAAACTTTCCGCCACTGCGGCGTACAAGTCCGACTGGATACCGCCATGCGACTGTATCTGCTCGCTGTAGCCTCTGCGTACAGGCTCGCCATTCCACACTCCTCCGAGCTTGGAATAGACGCCGAAATGTATGAACATGGAGAATTTGTTGTCGTTCCACTCATCCGCGCGGATGGCGGATGTGAATGAGAGCAAGGCCGCGATGGCCAGCAAAAAACGTTTCATTTAGTTGCAGTCTGGTTTGTTTGATACAAATATAATGAAAAAGCCCCGGACAAAAATCCGAGGCTTGTAAGACTTGCCAGAAAAAACTATTTCTGTCTGTTCTTGTATCTCTGATAGAATTTATCAACACGACCAGCAGTATCGACGATCTTGACTTTGCCAGTGTAGAAAGGATGAGAAGTATTGGAGATCTCGACCTTTACGAGTGGATATTCAACACCTTCAACTACGAGAGTTTCCTTTGTGGTAGCGCATGAGCGGGTGATGAAGACATCCTCGTTTGACATATCCTTGAAAGCTACAAGACGGTAGGTTTCGGGATGGATTCCTTTTTTCATTTCTGTTTGTTTTAAATTTAGCGCGGCAAATATAGTCATTTTTTATCATTCAGCAAACATCTGAGCCATTTTTCCATCATTCTTATAAATCGTTTCGATTTCGTATCTTTGCAAGGATCAACCACCAATACAACAGATGTATTCAGAAATAAAGAATAATGCAGCGTATGAGACTCCTGTCTGCGAGACGGTCGGCATCTCATACGATGGACTCACATGCAGTTCGCCATCCGGAAGGATAGACGACTTCGACGAATCCGATTTCAACTGGTAAGCGCAATGAAGAGAATCAGATACACATTCATCACGGCGCTTGCGGCAGCATTGACCGGATGCAGCATTTCAGAAGAAGCGCTCTCCCCCGTCACGGAGGGACAGACGATCACGACGACATTCACCGCCCGGCAGGAACCGGGCACCAAGACCGCCATTGACGGCAAGACCGTGAAATGGCAGCCTGGCGACGCCATCTCCATCCTCGACGGGACGAACAATGTCCGCGCTGTGGCCGGGAACATCTCCGAAGACGGACTGACGGCCACGTTCACGGCCGATGTCGCCGCGAGCGGGACATATTACGCCATCTACCCGTATTCAGAGGATAACACCTTGAAGAATGGCAAGGTGCATGTCAAAGGGCCCGGAAGCACCCAGGACGGCAAATTCGGCAGTTCGCACATCGCGGCGGCGGCAGTCAGCGGAATGAGCCGGGAGCTGCAGTTCCACAACATCACCGGGGGCATCAGGTTCAGCATTTCGGACAAGAACATATCGTACGTCACATTCGAAGGCAAGAGCGGCAAGGGCATTCCAGCCGAGGCCGATCTGTCATTCGACGGCCAGAGCATCAACATCAGCGGCACTGGAGCCGGCACGATCAAGATCGAACTTGACGGCAGCGGCGACTATTATGCCGGCATGCTTCCGTCATCCCTGACGAATGGTTTCGTGATGACGGCATACGACAGCAAAGGGCAGCCGAAAAGCCTGGCAACCTCCGACAAAGCGCTTCCGGTCAGCAGAAGCAACATCACCAGACTCGGCGCCATCGAATCGCATAGCATGACCTACCTGACCCTGGCCGACTTCCGCAAGAAGTCCGACGGCAGCGGTCCTTTCGTGGTCGGCGGAGTCATCAGCGGCACATTCCAGACCACCTACGGCAACTTCTTCATCTCCGACGGCACTGGGGAAATCGAGATTTACGGCCTGCTCACCCCTCAAGGAGAGGCCAAGAAGCAGTACATCGCCGCCGGTCTCGAGGACGGCGACTTCGTAACAGTATATGGCAAGAAGAAAACCTTCACCGACAAGAGCGGAAAGAAGATCATCGAGATTGAAAACGCCACATACATCTCCCACACCAAACAAGGTGGAGAGGGAGAAGAACACGGGCCGGAAGAAATCAGCGTCGCGGAATTCCTGGATCTCCCTGGCACGGACGCCAGGACATACATCGTCACAGGCGAAATAACATCAGTGGAGAATACCGACTACGGCAACTTCCACATCAATGACGGGACAGGCTCGCTGTACATCTACGGCCTCCTGACCCCCGACGGGGTCGCCAGGAAGCAATTCGCTGCGGCAGGTCTCGAAACAGGCGACATCATAACGGTCAA